>CANLAY010000131.1 GCA_947488635.1 Candidatus Nanopelagicaceae bacterium | reverse complement strand
TGCGCAATGATGTAACTTCTGCCGTTAGTTCGATAGAAGGTATATCTGCGTTAGATTTAACTTTTGGAGTCATGTCAGACAAACAACGTGATAACGTAAAATCATTGTTACGAAATGGCCGCGAAAAATTCATTCCATTTGCACAACCTGATTCATTAACGCGAGTGATTGGCGTCGCATCAGGCAAAGGCGGCGTTGGTAAATCTTCAGTCACTGCCAATTTAGCAATCGCAGCTGCTAATCAAGGTTTGAAAGTTGGAATTCTAGATGCCGATGTATATGGCCATTCAATTCCGCGATTAATGGGCTTAATTGGACAACGGCCAACTGCCATTGATCAAATGTTTATTCCGCTTGAGTCATACGGTGTAAAGACGGTATCCATGGAGATGTTCAAGCCCGAACGCTCTGATGCAGTTGCTTATCGCGGCCCGCTATTACATAAAGTTCTCGAGCAGCTTTTATCCGATGCCTATTGGGGCGATCTTGATCTACTCCTCTTGGATTTACCACCCGGAACCGGTGACTTAGCGATCTCACTTGGACAATTAATTCCATCATCAGAAATTCTGGTTGTTACTACTCCGCAAATTGCAGCTGCCGAAGTAGCAGAACGTGCTGGTCGAATAGCTCATCAAATGAAGCAACAAGTAATTGGCGTAATCGAAAATATGTCAGCATTTCCGTGCCCAACTTGTAGTGAAACCATTTCACTATTTGGCGAAGGTGGTGGAGCTGAAACTGCGAAACGGTTATCGCTATTAGTTGGTAGTGATGTTCCAATTTTGGGTCAGATTCCATTTAGTCCAGCGCTACGAGAGGGTGGCGATACCGGAATTCCGGTTGTTGTGTCTAACCCCGAAAGCTCTGCTGCAAAAGTATTTGATGAAATTATTGCGCAAATTATCGTGCGCCCGAAATCTTTAGTCGGCGTTCGGCTTGGGTTGAGTACTTAACTTCTCTTCAAGTTCTGCGACTAAATCAGATAATTCACTACGCATAAAGTCGCGAGTAGCAACATCGCCTAGTGCACTGCGCAAACTAGCAAGTTCGCGAGTTAGATATTCAGTATCTGCAATGCTGCGCTCGTTCTGAGCGCGATCTTCATTACTTTGAATTCGATCACGATCTGCTTGACGATTCTGTGCTAACAAAATTAGTGGCGCAGCGTAGGATGCTTGTAGAGAGAGAATTAAAGTCAAGAAAATAAATGGGAAATCATCCCAACGCAGATTATCAGGTGCTGTGGTATTCCAAATTACCCAGAAGGCAACAAATACAGTCATGTAAACCAAGAAGCGCGCGGTTCCGAGGAAGCGCGCAAAACTTTCAGATAAGCGACCGAAAGTTTCTGGATCGTAATTTGGACGAAGGGTGCGGCCCTTGTTACGTGGGGTATCTAAACCATTGTTACGTGCCATGGTTAGCCCTCCAATTCAGTATTTACTTTGATAGAACTTCGCGAAAGATCACGATGATCATGACGCCAGTTCTCTGGCAACAAGTGATCGAGCACGTCATCAACTGTGACAGCCCCTAATAATCGGTCATTGGCATCGATAACTGGCAATGAAAGCAAGTTATAACTAGCTAAGTATGACGAAACTTCGTTCAAGCTCGCATCTGGATTAAGTCCTTGCGTATTGGTATCAACGATTGAGCCTAAAAGAGTTGCTGGCGGTTCGCGCAGTAAACGTTGGTAGTGAACGATTCCCATGAAGCGACCGGTTGGAGTTTCTAGCGGTTGGCGACATACGAAAATTTGCGAGGCTAGGGCTGGGGAGATTTCGCTTTTACGAACTGCGGCAAGTGCTTCGGCAACTGTGGAGTCTGCTGACATCACCAAAGGCTCAGTTGTCATCATGCCGCCGGCTGAATAATCTTCATAGTTCATCAACCGAAGTACATCTTCAGCATCTTCAGGTTCCATTAATTCAATTAGCGCGTCAGCACGTTCTTGACCCATCTCACGAAGCAAGTCAGCTGCGTCATCAGGGTCCATCTCGCCGAGTACATCAGCTGCGCGCTCACCTTCGAGTTCAGCCAGCAGTGCAACTCGGTGAATTTCATCCATTTCTTCAAGCACATCTGCCAGCCGCTCATCATCTAAGCCGCGAGCTACTTCGACGCGACGCTTTGGCGCTAAATCTTGCAGCACGGTTGCTAAGTCGGCTGGGCGAAGAGTGCTCAATGTGTAAAGTAAATTAGTTACACCTTGATTTGGTTCGACGCTGGCAAAACCAGTTACTTCTTCCCAGGCCACAGTTGATGTTGGACCCTTGCGACGCAATCCACGTGACTTGCGCATGATATGAACTTTACTAATTAACCAATCACCATTGCGATTTTGTTCCATCGCCATATCTTCAACGACTACATTCTCATCAGATTCAACTAAGGTAATTGAACGATCGAGCATGTCACCTAAAACTAAAACTTCGCCGGTGCGAACTTCGAAACGACGCATGTTTACTAAGCCAGTGATAATTACCGTGCCACTTTCAATCGAAGTCACTCGAGTAATTGGTACGAAAACTCGGCGGCGCATTGGTACTTCAACAACTAAACCAAGAATTCGAGGTTGCGCATTATTTGTGCGAAGGGTCGCCACAGCATCTCGCACCTTGCCGACTGGATCTCCGTTAGGGTCAAATACTGCAGTTCCGGCTAATCGGGCGAGGAAGATTCGATTTAATGTGTTCCCGCTCATGGGCTAAGGGTAACTGCTTTATCACGTGCCATGCGCGCTACCTTTAGCCAATGAGTCGAGATAGCGTCACAACAATGCCCGCCCGTGGCGATCAGATTCGCATGGGGATAGGCATACTTGGCATCGGCACATCAGGGCCATTGATCGCAATGAGTGCAATGCCAATTTGGGTGCTGATTTTCTGGCGAAATTTTGGTGGGTCCATTCTTACCGCCCCATTTGCAATCAGACATCATCGCGATCGCAATGGCATCAAGTGGGCAGCTTTTGCTGGCTTCATACTTGCTTTGCACTTTGGTGG
>CANLAY010000130.1 GCA_947488635.1 Candidatus Nanopelagicaceae bacterium | reverse complement strand
TTGTGGATCTGGCCCCACATCAACAACAACGCCTCGATGTTCACCTAAGTTAATCACCATGGCATCGCCTTGTCCGATATTACAATTACCCACTTGCCAATCCATTCCGGGAAATCTGGCAAACCAATTGCCTGCGGCGAGTAGCAAAATAAGGGAGATCGCAATTGCCTTTCGATGGTTTCGAAAGAAGGTTCTAAAGATCCAGATACAGATTGCTGCGACTGCAATAGCTAAGAAACCACTTGCTCCTTTCCCTAATTCAAGAACTGAAAAACTTGCTGACCATTTTGCTACCAGCCCAATGAAAGCTGCTGGAATGCGAATAATCAGAATTAGTACGCCAGCAACACCGGGCAAGATTGGGTGAATCAGGGCTGCAATGAACCCCAGCACAGTTATTGGGGCAACTGCTGGGGCTGCCAAAAGATTAGCAATCACGCTCATCGGCGAGAGAAAGCCAGATAGTGCAACTAGTACTGGGGCGCAGAAGAGCGTTGCCGCAATTGGCGGAGCTAGAGCTTCGGCGAATTTCCGTGGCACAAATCTGGCAAAGAAAGTAATTATCTTGGGTGCAGCCAGCAATAAACCACCAGTTGCCAAGACCGATAGCGCAAAACCAGCATCACGTGATTGCCAGGGATCTGCAATAACGACGGCTGCCATCGCAAAACCAAGTGCGGGGAGAGAATCAGCAGCATGTCGATGACTCATAGCCACCAACACGACCGCAGCCATCGCCGCTGCCCGTAATACTGAAGGTGATGGTCGAACAAGTGCGATAAAGAAAATTAACGAAAGTGCCGTAGCGCCAATTCGATAGCTTCGATTGCGAAATAGGAATTGCATGAGCCATAAAACAAAGCCCGAAACGATGGCAAAGTTTGCGCCGCTGACAGCGACTAAGTGAGTTAAGCCAGATCGCTTCATCGCTAACTTGAATTCAGCGCTTTGTTTCGAGGTATCCCCCAACACCATTCCTGGAATTAGTGCGCCTGCATCACCATCGCCACTTGAATTGCGCAGTCCAATTCGTATCGCACCGAGTGAACGTGCCCAACGCGAGGCAGTAGTCTCAATTTTCACCTCACCATGGAAAAGCACAAGCGCAGCAACTCGCGCTTCTTTACTTCTAACTAATACTGCTCGCCCACTAATAGTTTGCCCTGGCAATAACCCGATTAAGTTCTTTGCTGGTGACATCACCCGAATTGGCATTTTTAAGCGATAGCTACCAGCACTTGTTTCTAACTCAATCGCGCTAGCCAAAAATGACCAATTACTAGCCACATAATTGCGCCCAGAGATCTTTGGCGCTGTGCGATTTGGGTCAGTAATTAGTTGCGCAGTTATCGTAACTTCACTGCCTAGATATTGTGTGAGAATCGTCTGCGTTAAGGCTTGGGCTCGAAATGACATGATCGTTGAACCCAGCAATAAGGCGATGATTACAACTAGCGCACGCTGCTTTTTTCCTAGCAGAATAAAAAGTGCCAATGCAGCGACAAACAGCGTTACTCGCCAGGGTGGCACATAGCTTTGAATAAGTGCGCCCAACCAGATGGCAGCGCCAATAGTTATGGCGCGAAAATCAATTAAACGGTGATTTGGCTTTTGAACTGTGCGAATTTAGCTGGCCCAATCCCAGAAACTTTATCGAGATCTTCTAACGTAATAAAAGGCCCATTTGCGGCGCGGTAAGCAACAATTCGTTTCGCGAGCACTGGCCCAACGCCATCTAGTGCCTCGAATTGTTTGGCAGTTGCTCGATTAATGTTTAGTGGACCAGTTGGTGTTGCTTTCTTAGTGGCAAATTTTCGACCAGCTGGAATTTTGGTCTTCTCAGTTGGGGAAACATAAATCTGTTCGCCATCTCGAATAATGCGCGCTAAATTCAAATCACTTAAGTCGGTACCCGCTAATGAATTGCCAGCAGCTTTAATCGCATCGATAACGCGAGAATCACCCGGTAGCGCATACACACCAGGATTAGTTACCGCCCCTGCAACATCGACAGTAACAAGTGGTGCGGCAACTTCAATAGGTGCAGCCATGATCACAGCTTCAGATTTTCCGGTGGTTACCCAGAATCCCGAAACGAGAATTACTAAGCCGCCCAGAAATAGTAGGCCGCGCTTTTGTGAGGAAGAGAAATTGAGCTCGTACCACCAGTCGGTGATCCGTTGAATCTGATTTTGGAATTCATTCATGCCGACATTCTCGGTGGCACGAATGTAGGCAATTAACTAATAAGAATTAATTGGGGATAACGATATTTACTAGCTTAGGTGCGCGAGTAATTATCTTTACCGGCTTAACGCCGCCTAATTCAGCCACGATTGCTGGAAGTGCAAGCGCTTGCGCTTCAAGTTCAGCGTCAGAAATTGTTGGCGCTACTTCTAGGCGCTCTTTGATCTTGCCGTTAATCTGAATAACCGCTTCAACTGCATCGGCCACAAGTAGTTTTTCATCCACAGCTGGCCAGCCCGCAAGCGCAACTGCTGGCTGATGGCCTAAGCGATCCCACATTTCTTCAGCGGTATATGGCGCAACGAGTGACAACATGATTGCGGTGGCTTCAACTGCTTCGCGAACTGCTGGGTCGGCTGGGCCGCATCCGCTATCGACAGCTTTGCGGGTGGCATTTACTAGTTCCATCACGCGAGCAATAGCTACGTTAAAGCGGAAAGATTCAACGGCAAAGGCTGCGTCGTGAAGTGCTTTATGGGTTGCTTTGCGAAGTGAAATTTCGCCAGTACTGAAATCAACACCTGGCTTACTTGTGACATCGCCAGATAAGCGCCAAGCACGAGTTAAGAATTTAACTGAGCCAGCTGGTGAAACATCTGACCAATCAACATCATCTTCAGGTGGGCCAGCGAAAACCATTGATAACCGAATTGCATCAACGCCATGGTTAGCAAGTTCATCTGAGAGACGAACTAGATTTCCGCGAGACTTAGACATCGCTGAACCATCCATCACGACCATGCCTTGATTAAGCAGACGAGTAAATGGTTCGTTAAATGAAACCATATCCATGTCGAATAAAACCTTGGTGAAGAAGCGGCTGTAGAGCAAGTGCAAGATCGCGTGGGTTACGCCGCCAACATATTGATCAAC
>CANLAY010000129.1 GCA_947488635.1 Candidatus Nanopelagicaceae bacterium | reverse complement strand
TAAGTTTTCATCGGCGCCAATTAATTTTGGTGCCATTACCGGTAATTGAGATGAGTCGGTATCTAAACCGATAGAAGTCAACTTACGTAAAGCCTGCTGCGAAAGATCAGTAAATGCGGCATCTTGCCAAGCTTGGGCCGCAAGCGATAGCAACGTAACTTGGGTTGGCGTTAAGTCACGCAATGAAAGTGCGTAACTTTCAGGGCGAATGCGATAGCCAGCTTCATCATCGAAAAGTGGATCTAAGCCACCAACTTCGATCTGAATGCCTAATTTACGTAGGTCATCTTTATCTCGTTCGAACATGCGCTCTTTAGCTTCGGCGCTACCTTCGTAGCCTTCGATATTTCTAAAGATCTCGTTCTTGGTTAAATATCTTTTTGTAGCTAGTAGGGCTATTGTTAAATTCACTAGGCGCTCATTCTTCCGCGACACCGTAGGCTCCTTTCGCCGGACGACGTCTGCGTGCTAATACATCAACGCCAGGTGCCATGCGGCGGCTAATGATTAAAAAACCAGTATGAGCGATCATTCGCTGTTGCGGGCGCACGGCCAAACCTTCATGATGCCAACCGCGGATCATTGATTCATTACTTTCAGGTTCGGTGAATCGGCCATCAGCTTTCAGCGCCTCTGCAGTTGCTGACAACTGGGTAGTTGTTGCAACGTAAGCCAAGAAAACGCCACCTGGCCGCAAAACATTTGCTGCCATATCAACACATTCCCAAGGGGCTAACATGTCTAGAATTACTCGGTCGAATTGATGTGCAAAGTCTTTTTCTTGCACCGAACCTAGATCACAACTCCAGTTGGTCGGTGTCTGGCCAAAATAATCAGCAATATTTGCTTTTGCGATATCGGCAAATTCTTCGCGACGTTCAACTGAGTGAACAAGTCCTTCAGACCCAACAGCGCGAAGCAAGGTAATAGTTAAAGCACCACTACCAACACCTGCTTCCAGAACTCGTGCGCCTGGATAAATATCGGCAAAACCTAAAATGAAAGCAGCATCTTTCGGATAAACGATGGTGGCTCCGCGTGGCATGGATAAGACGTAGTCGCCCAGTAGCGGCTTAAAGGCTGCGAACTTTAAGCCCGCGGTTGTGCTGATAACTGAGCCCTCTGGAATTCCAACTAATTCGTCATGAACGATCCAGCCTTTATGGGTATGCCATTCCTTGCCGGCAGTGATGGTTAAGGAATACATCTTGCCTTTAGGATCGGTTAGCTGAATTCGATCGCCGTAGGCAAAAGTGCCCGCTTGTAGCGAAGCGAGTGATTTCGGAGCCGGGGTATTTTCGGACATGATCGCATCCTAGTTCAGCCAGGGTATGAAAGTCAGCCTAACTTTGTCGCACCTATGGCCTATCTTGAGCGAGTGGCAAATATGCGGTTATCCCCCAGTCGAGTTTCAGAGTTTACGAATTGTCCACAGCTCTACAAATATCGCAGCATTGATAAATTACCCGAACCGCCAAGCATTGATGCCGAACGTGGCACGCTAGTTCACACGGTTCTTCACGATCTATTTGAATCCCCAGCTGAACTTAGAAATTTAGAAACTGCCATTGAACTCTTACCTACACGTTGGCAAGCTCAATTAGCGGCCAAGCCTGACCTAGCGTCATTGATTAGCAACGAAAAGGAATGGATCGATCGCGCAAATGCGCTGTTGGCCACCTACTTTAAATTGGAAAAGCCCGAAACATTTGAACCAAGTTTTAGAGAGTTACACCTTGAGTTCGATTTGAATTCAGATCTTTACCTACATGGTTATGTAGATCGACTAGATGTGGCCCCTAGCGGTGAAGTTCGCATCGTTGATTACAAAACTGGTAAGTCACCGAAACCAGGTTGGGAAGCTAAGGCGCTCTTTCAATTACAGGTTTACGCGCTTCTTTACTACAAGACGCATAACGTATTGCCGCGGTTGTTACTGCTGATCTATTTAGGCGATGGCGCCCTGGTAAAAAGTATTCCTACGTTGGCCGATCTGACTGCGACTGAAGCGACGTTAATTCGCATTGCAAATGAAATCAAACTAGCAATCGAGAAAGATATCTGGCCAACTAAACCATCTCGGCTGTGTGATTGGTGCTACTTTAAAGCGATCTGTCCTGCGCATACTTGATTGCTAACTTTTCATAACTCCAATTAGCAAGTGAGTCAGTCACATCAACTCTGCCGCTTTTTTCAATTGGAACCAAGTGCGGCACGGCCAATACCCACGCGCCAGAAGCTTTTGCCGCAGTTACGCCAGTCAAAGAATCTTCCAGCACTAACGAATTAGAAATATCGTGTCCCCCGCTAGTTGCTGCAAGCAAATAACCCTCTGGGGCAGGCTTTGAAACTTTCACATCGCCACTGGAAATCGATCTAACAAATGGGTTTACCTCGAAGTTACTCAGCGCTGCATCTACTAGTGATCTTGGACTAGCCGAAACTAAAGTTAATGGAACCCCATGCGCTCGAAGGTCATTTATGAGCTCGATCGCCCCAGGCATGAAGGGCAAATCACCTTTGAACTTTTCTACCATGCGTTCAATAATTTCTAACGTAAATGAATTTCCATCACGTTTACCGCCGATTAAACCCGACATGTAATCACCTACGCGATCTAATGGACCGCCTAAACATGCTGCTTGATCTGATTCGAGCCATTGGTAGCCATATTCAGCCATCATTTGGGTTTCGGAAATTAACCAAAGTGGTTCGGAATCAACCAATAAACCATCCATGTCTAAGAAAACTGCGCTATAAAAATCCGGAAGCGCATTAATTGGCATTGAAATATTTTGCCTCTGGGTGATGCACGATGATTGCACTCGTTGATTGTTCTGGGTGCAGTTGGAACTCTTCGGAAAGTTCAACGCCAATTCGACCAGGTTCTAATAGCTCGCATAGTTGAACTTGCTGCTCGATATCAGGGCAAGCTGGATAACCAAATGAGTAACGAGAACCACGGTATCCCTGATCAAGAATGCCCTGTAAGTCAGGTGCATCTTCGGCACGTACTTGCATTTCTTCGCGAATTCGTTGATGCCAATACTCAGCGAGTGCTTCAGTTAACTGCACGGACAACCCATGCAATTCTAGATATTCACGGTACTCATTTTGAGCGAATAGTTCAGCGGCGGCTTTACTAATCGTGTTACCCATTGTT
>CANLAY010000128.1 GCA_947488635.1 Candidatus Nanopelagicaceae bacterium | reverse complement strand
GCTGGCACAACTTGAATAAGTTCCCAACCATCAGAACCCCAACTATCCAGAATCTGCTTAGTTGCATGTGAAAGAAGTGGAACTGTCGAATATTCGAATTTCTTTGAATCACTCATTTGTTTAACGCTGCTTTCACTAGTGATGAAACGACGCTGCCATCGGCTTTGCCGGCGATCTTTGCTTTAATTGCACCCATTACTTTGCCCATATCAGCAGGGCCAGCAGCACCAGTTGCCGCAATTGCTTCGGCGATCATGGCTGCGATATCTGCTTCAGTTAATTGAGCTGGTAAATATTTAGCAATTACTTCGCCTTCAGCTTTTTCCAGAGTGGCTTTATCGGCTCTGCCCGCATCAGCAAATGCTTCGGCAGCCTCCCGACGCTTCTTGGCTTCGCGCGACAACACAGCAATTACTTCGTCTTCAGATAACTGGCGCGCTTCTTTGCCGGCAACTTCTTCATTGGTAATCGCAGTTAGCACCATGCGAATCGTGCCTGAAACAATCTCATTGCGAGAACGAATAGCTTCGGTAAGGTCTAACTTTAATTGCGCTTTAATGCTCATGAGGTCAGCCTACTTAGTAAATTCAAGGGCTAGTAATTCAGCGATCTGTGCGGTATTTAGCGCAGCGCCCTTGCGGAGATTGTCGCCGCAAACGAACATATCAAGTGACATTGGATCATCAATGCTCTTGCGCACGCGGCCAACCCAAGTTGGGTCGGTGCCAACGACATCTGCCGGAGTCGGGAACTTGTGATTTTCTGGATCATCAACCAACTTCACCCCCGCAGCGTTTTCAAGGATGTTTTGGGCATCAACGCGGCTTGGTTCTTGCGCAAATGTGGCATGAACGGTGAGCGAGTGAGTTGTAATAACTGGCACGCGCACGCAGGTGGCGGAAACTTTTAAGTTAGGCAGACCAAGAATCTTGCGAGACTCATTGCGCACCTTTAGCTCTTCAGAGGAGTAGCCATCGGCCTTTAACGAACCAGCCCAAGGAATAACGTTGTAGGCAAGAGGCGCTGGGAATGGACCTAAGTCAGTGATGTGTTTACGAACATCACCGGCGACATCGCCAGCATCAGTATTTGCAACTGCTGCGATTTGTGCTCGCAGTGAATCAATACCTGCTTGACCAGCGCCAGATGCGGCTTGGTAAGAAGAAACCACAAGTTCTTGTAAGTCATATTTCTGATGAAGTGCGCCAAGGGCAACAATCATGGAAAGAGTGGTGCAATTTGGATTAGAGATAATTCCGCGCGGACGATTCTTAACTTCCTGTGGATTAACTTCGGGCACAACCAACGGAACATCGGCATCCATCCGGAAAGCACCAGAGTTATCTACAACTACTGCCCCGCGGGACGCGGCAATTGGTGCCCACTCAGCTGAAATTTCATCTGGCACATCGAACATCGCAACATCAATGCCATCAAAAGCCTCAGGTGAAAGCGCAACAACAGTTAACTCTTCGCCGCGACACATTAATTTCTTGCCAGCGCTACGAGCAGATGCGATTAATCGAATCTCGCCCCAAATATCGGCGCGTTCTGACAAGATGCCAAGCATTACGGTGCCGACTGCGCCAGTTGCACCAACCACTGCCAGCGATGGTTTCTTACTCATCGGCCAGTGCCTCCGTAAACAACTGCTTCGCCAGATTCAGCATCTAGTTGGAAAGCAGTATGTGCAGCTCTTACGCCCTTTTCTAGATCATTCACGCGACAAATAATCGAGATGCGGATCTCTGAAGTTGAGATCATTTCAATATTGATGCCAGCTTCAGCCATGGCGGCAAAGAAAGTTGCGGTAACACCTGGGTGTGAGCGCATTCCAGCGCCAACAAGTGAGATTTTGCCGACTTGATCATCGTAGAGAATTGAAGCAAAACCAACTTCGCCTTGTAACTTCTGCAGAATCACAGTTGCGTTAGCACCTTCTGATTTTGGCAAAGTAAATGAAATATCAGTTAGACCAGTGGCAGCTGCTGAAACATTCTGCACAATCATGTCGATATTGATGTCGTTGTCGGCAATCGCTTGGAAGATACACGCTGCAACACCGGTGCGGTCTGGCACACCGACGATCGTTATTTTTGCTTCTGATTTATCGTGGGCGATACCTGAGATGATTGCTTGTTCCATTTGGTCTCCTTCCGGATGATCTTTGACCACCCAGGTTCCTTCGTTAGTGGAAAAACTTGAACGGACATGAATAGGTAAGTCATAACGGCGGGCATACTCAACGCAACGCAGGTGCAGAACTTTTGCACCGCTTGCAGCGAGTTCTAACATTTCATCATATGTAACGCTCTTTAACTTTATCGCAGTCGGCACTACGCGTGGGTCGGCGCTAAATACGCCATCAACATCTGTATAGATTTCACAAACATCGGCATCGAGTGCTGCGGCAAGTGCGACTGCAGTTGTGTCACTACCGCCGCGACCAAGAGTTGTAATGTCTTTAGTGTCTTGCGAAATTCCTTGGAAGCCGGCAACGATGGCAATTGCACCTTCGTTAAGTGCTTCTTGAATTCGACCTGGGGTCACATCGATGATGCGCGCGCGACCGTGTGATGAATCGGTAATCACGCCAGCTTGGCTGCCAGTAAACGAGCGCGCTTCGTGACCCAAACTTGAAATCGCCATCGCTAGTAGTGCCATAGAAATTCGCTCGCCGGCAGTTAACAACATGTCGAGTTCGCGGCCATTTGGAATTGGCGTTACTTGATTAGCTAAATCGATTAGTTCATCGGTGGTGTCTCCCATGGCCGAAACCACGACCACGACCTGATTGCCATCGCGCTTGCTCGCCACAATGCGGGCGGCAACGCGTTTCATGCCCTCGGCATCGGCGACGCTTGAGCCACCATATTTCTGAACAATTAGTCCCATGTAGCGAAGTTTGAACTATGGATGCCTGCTCTTGCCACCGATAAAGGGGATATCTCAAATAATGATACGGATAGTCATCCATATATTGAGATATATGGGCTAAATCGTGCGACGACCCTCAAATGCGCGGCCCAAGGTAACTTCATCGGCATATTCCAGATCGCCACCAACTGGCAGACCGCTAGCTAAGCGCGAAACCTTCATGCCCAGCGGAGCCAACGCGCGCGCTAGATAGGTAGCTGTTGCTTCGCCCTCAAGGTTGGGGTCGGTTGCCAAAATAATTTCAGTAACGGTGTTATCGGCCAAGCGAATCATCAGTTCTTTTATGCGTAATTGATCTGGGCCAATGCCATCGATCGGACTAATTGCGCCACCAAGCACATGATAAGTACCGCGGAATTCGCGAGTGCGCTCGATTGCAATTACATCTTTACTCTCTTCAACCACGCAGATAGCGGTGCGATCACGACGTGGGTCGCGGCAGATTCG
>CANLAY010000127.1 GCA_947488635.1 Candidatus Nanopelagicaceae bacterium | reverse complement strand
GCTGCCACATTTGCAAAAGAGTGTCGATGTTCTATACACGGACCATTGGCACTTAACAATTGACTATGGCTGGCAGTGATATAGCCCTTATGCCCAGCAAAACCATAGGCCGGATATTTCTCATCTAGTTGGCGCATGATGCGATCTCGGTAAACCTTAGCCAGAATTGAAGCAGCACTTATTGTGTGTACGACTTGATCGCCTTTCCAAACGGCCAAATTAGGTAGTGCTAAACCCGCAATTGCATATCCATCAGTTAAAACGTATGCGGGCACAACTTTAAGAGCTTGCACTGCTCGACGCATGCCATCGAGATTTGCCGCATGCACGCCGCGTGAATCAACTTCGGCTGCTGGAATTTCAATGATGCTGTATGCAAGTGCGTGCTCGATAACTAAATCAAAGAGCGCTTCACGTTTATTTCCTTTGATTTCTTTGGAATCACGTACCGGTGCTAAATCAGGATGAAACGGATCTTTTAAGATTACGGCCGCAACTACTAGCGGGCCAGCACATGCACCTCGGCCAGCTTCATCAACGCCGGCAATCGGTGAGATACCAGCGTCAATTAGAAGCTGTTCGATCACCTTCATAGTTATTACTTCGTTTTAGGTTTGACTGCTGGTTGATCTAACGCATCAACATTTGAAACCAGTGAAATATTCTTAATTGGCCAGATAACTGCAAGCACGCGACCAGTAACTCGATTAAGTGGCACAAAGCCCTTGTTTATATCCTCTTGGTGAAATCGGGAGTCAGCACTAGCGCCACGATGATCGCCCATCACCCAAAGTTTTCCCTTTGGAACAGTCACATCAAAGTTCATATCACTTGGCACATTGCCGTCAAAGATGTATGGCTCAACCATCTCTTTACCATTAACCGTAATTTTTCCAGTAGTGGTGCAGCAAATTACGCGATCGCCTGCAACACCCACAACACGCTTAACTAAGTACTGTTTAGCTGGGTTTGGCAAAACACCAACTGCAACTAAGGCGGACTTTAACTTCGCAATTACGAAAGGCGCAGTTTCAATATCAGCTGCTGGTAACCAATTATCTGGATCACGGAAAACAACTACATCGCCACGCTTTATATTATTTGAGATAAATGGCAGACGATTAACCGCTACGCGATCATCGATCTGAAGTGTGTTCTCCATCGAACCTGATGGAATAAAGAAAAACTGAACTATAAATGTCTTGATGAAAAGTGATACGACGAGTGCAACAACAATTAGAAATGGGAATTCCTTTAAGAAAGATCGCTTGCGTCTCATCTGCGCAAACCGCGTTTAACTTTAGAAGTTATTCGGCTGGCTTGTCTTCAGCAGCTGCTTCTGCAACTACTTCTTCAGTCACGGCTTCTGGCGCCGCAGCTTCAACTACGGCTTCTTCAACTGCCGGAGTCTCAACAACTGGAGTTTCTACAACAGCTTCTACTGGTGCTTCAACAACAGCTTCTACAACTGGTTCTGGAATAACTACAGGTTCTGGAGTTGAAAGAATTCCATCGCCGTAACCTTCAACGCCATCGCGCTTTTCGCGAATCTTGGCAGCCTTACCGCGTAGATCGCGCAAATAATAAAGCTTGGCGCGACGTACATCGCCCTTCTTTACTAGTTCAATCTTTTCAATAACTGGAGTGTGCACTGGGAAAGTACGCTCAACACCAACACCGTAAGAAACCTTGCGGATGGTGAAAGTTTCGCGAACGCCATCGCCTTGGCGACGGATTACGATTCCCTGGAAAACCTGAAGACGGCTCTTGTTACCTTCGATAACGCGAACAGAAATCTTGAGCTCATCGCCAGCACGGAATTGCGGGATGTCTTTGCGCAGGGATGCTGCATCAACGGCGTCAAGAATGTTCATTTTCGTCCTCTTTATCTAGATCTAGTCGCGGCTTAAATAACCACGGCAGACTGCGTATCTTGCCACAGGTCACCGCTTAAGCGTAAATCGAGCGTGAGCGCTCTACTGGCTGAGCCGGAAGGAGAGCGTGGCATGCAAGGCTGGGGCTGCGGCAATCGTGGTACCAGCAATGGTGGTGACCTTGGCGCCGGCCTCAGTTGCGATCAACCCGCCGGCTGCCAGATCCCACTCCTGCAAGCCTTTCTCAAAGTAGCCATCAAGTGCGCCCATCGCAACAAAACAGAGATCAACGGCAGCTGCGCCATTTCGGCGAATATCACGAATTCGAGCGAGTAACTCAGAGAGTTGGGCTAACTGAGTCGGCCGAGCATCGACATCGTAGGCAAACCCAGTGCCCACAAGTGCTCGGTTTAGTTCGACGCCTTCGTTACAAGCAATTGCCTGATCATTGAGGAAAGCACCACCGCTTCGGCTAGCAGACCAAGTCGAATTAATCGTTGGCGCAACAACTACGCCCACTACAACGCCTTGGAAATCTTTCGCCGCAATGCTCACATTCCAACCAGGCAAGCCATATAAATAATTAACGGTGCCATCGAGTGGATCAATGACCCAAGTAATACCCGATTTTGAGGTTCGCTGCGAACCTTCTTCACCGATGATGCCATCGTCTGGGCGGACTTTTAGAATTTCGGAAACGATGTGGTTTTCACTCTGGGAATCCATCTGTGTTACCACATCGATTGCAGTGGATTTGGAGGTAACCTGAAAAGCTGCTGGTCGGTTTTGTAGTAATTCGCCCGCTTCGCGCCCTACTCGTTTCGCTAACTCGAGAAGTTCAGCGATCAACTTTGCATCAGTCATTAGGCCATTCTACTCACCTGAAATCCCGCTAATGTCCCGGCTCATCGGTTAGGCTCTGAAAACTATGAGCGAACTGCGCGTGAACGGCAAGTCTGAAGATGGCCTATATCTATCTCTACTAGATAGCGATGGCAAGGAATTCAGCGTTCGAATTAGCGACACCTTGCGTTCAACTGTTAATCAACCGCGTTTGATGTCTGTGCAAGATGAAGAAGCTGCGCCAATTTCAGTTAAAGAAATTCAACGTCGTTTGCGCACTGGTGAATCACCAGAATCAATTGCCCGTGATGGCAACATCACCGTTGAAAAAGTAGAACGTTTCAGCGGACCAATCTTGCAGGAACGTCAATTTATGATCGAGCAAGCAGCAGCAGTTATTGTGCGCAAAGAACCTGGTCGTGAACCAGTTAACTTTGGCGATGCAATTGTTCTGCGCCTGGCACCACGCGGCGTTGATATCACGCACATTAATTACAACTGCTGGCGAATTGAAACTGGTATTTGGACAATTCAAGTTTCTTATCCAACTTCTGATGGTCATGGCATCGGGCAATGGGAATACGACCCAACTCGTCGCGCGCTAAACGCACTCGATGACAATGCCCGTTGGTTACTTGGCGAAGAAACTCCAGCACCACGTGCTCCACT
>CANLAY010000126.1 GCA_947488635.1 Candidatus Nanopelagicaceae bacterium | reverse complement strand
AGGTGAAACGTAAAGCAAGTTATTTACGGTGTTTGGCTTTAATCCAGTTAGGGCATTTTTAGTTGCTTCAGAAGTAAGAAACGAGGCAACTCCTGAAACTGATGCGCCCGATAGCCCTAAATAAACTGCAGCCGCACCGGCAACATGGGGCGCTGCCATAGAGGTGCCGCGAATTGTGTTTGTGGCTGTAGCAGAACCAATCCATGCACCAGTAATGCTTACACCTGGTGCATTTATATCTACACAACTGCCATGGTTTGAGAAGGATGCGGGGGTTTCATTTAGCGATGTCGCGCCAACCGTAATGGCACTAGGTGCCCCAGCTGGAGAACGAGTACACGCATCAGTTGCTTCGTTTCCAGCGGCCGCAACAACTGTGATGCCGGCGTTAGTCAATCTTTGAATTGCTGAATTTAAAATAGCAGAACCTGAGCCACCGATTGAAAGATTAAGAACTGCATTGCTCTTTGAGTTCGGATTCTGTGGACTTAAAATCCAATCAAGACCCGCAATAACTTGTGAATACTGGCCACTGCCAGAGCAGTTCAAGATTCGCACTGGAACCAAGGTCGCATTCTTAGCAACACCATATGTGGTTCCCGCCGCAGTTGAAGCAACGTGGGTTCCGTGACCATTGCAGTCGACCGTGCCATTTCCGTCAGCAATTGCTGAGAATCCAGAATTCGAAAGTCGAGTACCAAAATCAGAGTGTGGGTAAATTCCAGAATCGCCAATATAAATTGTGGCACCAGCTCCGGCACTGCGATATCCATATGAACTCACGGAACCCGTTAAACCTACTCGATCACGTTGATCAATTCGATCTAGGCCCCAAGATGGCGTCGGCGTTTGCTCGGCTAAACCAACTGCGGTTTGATCTAATTCAAGGGATAAAATATTGGGGACTTTTTTGATTAGTGAAACAACCAGCGTAGGTAGTTCGACTGCATATCCATCGAATACATAGTTATATCTGGTATTAATCTTGCCGCCTGCATTTGTAATTGCCGTTTCAACGGCTGCGCGGGCAGCAGGATTAATCGAGATTATGTATTTAGCTTTTGCGCCAAGATTTAGTGCTTCAGAATGCGCCGAAGAGCCCAACATCAAAAATGTTGAGAGAAAAGCTACGACCGAAAGTCGAAACTTCTTCTGGGCAAAGCGCTTCATTTCGGCCCCTTGGCGAATTCTTAAGGTGCCTGATAGCAACCCTTAACGATCCTTTAATTTTAGGGCAAAATAGGGACAACCCCTAGGGAAATAGGCTCGAATTTCTGGATTACTAGTTCAATTAGCCAACATCTACGCGTGTGACTACGCCCAGCATTACAACAACAGTTACTCGATCAAGTCGATAGTCCCTAGTCGTTGCGAACATCTCGCTATCTCGCTGACCAACTCGATAGCCCCAGTTAAGTAAATTTGCACATTCTTCAGCTTGAGATTCACTCATGCCAATAAGTGCATTTGCTCTAATTTGTGTAATTCCAGCTTGGTCAGCCGAATCCAACTTTGGGCAAGTAATTACTTGTGTCGAACTATTCGGAGTCGGTGATGGTTTAGTAACCAAAGCTTTAACTGTTACGCCTTTATCCCAAACTAATTTCTTGCCACTTTTAATGCAGGTAAATTTCTTGCCCTTAACGATCGAGGTGGCTTTTAATTTTGTGCAGGTAGCTCCGGCTTTCGCGGTGGCTGCACTGGCTTGCGGAAATGGCGCAACACAAAGGGCAACAGCCATCAAGATTGAGAGCGTTCGCTTAACCATGAGTTGAGAATACAAGGTGAACCTTAATAAACCCAGAGACTAGCCCTTGATTTTAGGCAGATTCCAGTTCTGCTTAATTGAGATCAATCGGATACCTATTACTAGTACGAATCCGATCGCCGAAGCTAGCTCTTGATTGGCTCCAGCTTCAATCGCAACAACTAATGCGCTAGCTCCGATGAATGATGCGGTGCCATTTGTTTCACGGTGAAGTAGTACGGGCGGAACTTGTGCGAGCAAGTCGCGAGTTAGTCCACCAAGTACAGCGCTTAGTAGCCCAAGTAAAATCGCTGGGATCGGATCTAAATTCAAATCTAAAGCCAGTGCAGTTCCGGCAACAGTTGAAACACCTAAACCAATGGAGTCTATGAAGAGCACAAAGCTGCCAACTTCTTTAGACCACTTAAACACAATGGTTAGGACCACGGCTAATAGAACTGCGCCAAGTAGATAAGGCTTTTCAATCCAAGTTAGTGGAATATCAAGAACTAAGTTACGAAATGTTCCACCAGTAAGGGCTGCAACCGAGGCCACGAAAAGGATTCCGCCGTAATCCATAAAGCGGCTTGCGGCAAGACGAGCACCCACGAGCGCAAAAGCGAAGGTGGATAGAAAGTCTAGAATTACGAGGAAATCATTCACTTCGTAAGTTTAGCGAAAGATATCTTCTCGTTTACCCAGATCACTCATAATGCAGAAAATTATCAGGTCTAATACCCTTTGCAAATGCTCGGCGGAATCAATAATGCACTCTTTCTCTCTTCTTTTGGTGGCTTTTTTGCTCTCGCTTTTTTGGCCTTAATTTTGAAATGGGCTTTCGGAAATCGTGGCAAAGATAAGAAATTTGTTATAACTCCAGATCAAGCAGGCAAGAAAGATGAATACGGGCTATTGGTAGCTCTACCAACACCGAAGAATTACATCGAAGCCGAAATGCAAAAGCAAAAACTATTGGCTGCTGATATTCGAGTTAATCTCACGCAAACTTACGATGGTCCAGCGCTTATGGTTTTTGAGCGAGACTTTAAGATCGCTCAGGCAGTATTAAAAAGTTAACTTACGTAAAAAATCACGAACTGCAAAAGTAGCACGCACGTCATCGAGGTTATAGGAATACAACCAATCTATTGATTCTTGTTGTTCGGCCTTTGACTTATTTGGGTCAATTGCATCTTTATACTTTAAAAGTGAGAGTGCGCCACCTGGATCTTGCACCGCCCAATTAAAGCCAGCTTTAGGGGCTAACTTCTTGATTCCATAGCCAGTCGTACCGAGTGCTACTTGTTTTGAATAATCAAGCAGATCTTCAAAATACTCACCGGTGAAGTCATCGACTTCTTCCAGAGTTGGAACGCCCGCTTTGCCTTCATGATTTCTTGCAAAGTTGCGCCACCAAGTTTTCTCGTGGCTGCTGTAGTGGAAGATGCCTATAGATTTTCCAGCCGATTCCGCTTGCGCAACTTGATCCTTAAGAAAGTTCCACATCTTTAGCAATAATTGGTACTCGCCATCTTCGGTATTTGAGTAATCAGCAAATGAATCAAAGGCGGCATTATGCCAATCCTTACCTAAAGTCCGATCGTGGATTCCAAAGCCATAGAGATAAACCCGATCTTTGCCTTCTACTTCAGTTAAACCGCTATCTTGAAATGCCGAAAGGCTGT
>CANLAY010000125.1 GCA_947488635.1 Candidatus Nanopelagicaceae bacterium | reverse complement strand
CCCAGTTTCAGCAATAATCTCTTGCAAGCGTGCGATAGCGCTCTCCGAAATATCGTGATTTCCAAATTCCTGCATGAACTCCGCTTCGGCCGCCCCAGAGATGCGATCGTGGGTCATTGCCATGAGAACTGTGCGCTTGCCCTCGCGTAAATCATCCCCTGCTGGCTTGCCGGTAACTTTAGGATCTCCAAAAACGCCAAGTAGGTCATCGCGTAATTGGAACGCTTCGCCAAGCGGCAATCCAAACTCTGAATAGATAGAAACTAATTGCGCACGCAGCAAAGGATCAGGAATCGCAATGGCTGCACCTAAATGAAGCGGACGCTCAATCGTGTACTTGGCCGACTTGTATCGGGCAATGTTTAGCGCTTGCGCAACACTTTGGGTGCCGCGAGCTTGCTCGAATACATCAAGGTATTGGCCTGCAATTAATTCAACTCGCATTTCATCATGAACTGCAAGAGCGGCAAGCAGACAATCACTTTGGATTCCAGAGCTGTTCAACATTAAGTCAGACCAGATGAGAGCCAGGTCACCGATTAGGACTGATGCCGATAAACCAAATTGAGTTGCCTTACCTTGATAGTTTTCAACCGAGTGCATGGATTCAAATAATTTATGAATTGCTGGGTCACCGCGACGGGTATCGGATGCATCCATTAAGTCATCATGTATAAGTGCGCATGCTTGTAAGAGTTCAAGGCTTGCAAATGCGCGAATCTCGGCATTACTTAATTGAGAACCAGCACCCAGTGCGCCAACGGCTGCAAAGAGCGGACGAAAACGTTTGCCCCCATTAATTACAAAGGCGCTCAGACTGCCTGCAGCCGGTTTCAATTCTGGGGCAATTGAGGTGAAGTAATTCGATTGGGCAGTAAGGAAATCCTGGAGTTCGGCCTCGACCTGTTCACGCAAAGATTTGAGCTGCTCGAGCGGTTGCACAGATGCCTCAGGTTTCACGCGCGTAACGATACGCTGACCTAGTGGCAATTCGCGAAACAAAATACTCATTTGAGTTCTTTCCGCCTAAAGATCAGGCTGGCGAAGAACGACTTTGGGCTGCCATGTCAGCGCTTGAACCAATCGCCCCAGATTTCATTTCGGTCACATATGGCGCCGGGGGGTCAACCCGTGATCGCACAATTCGCATAACTTCACAGATCACCGAACGCACCTCGATTCCTACAGTTGCCCATTTAACTTGCGTTGGTTCAACGCGGGGTGAGCTGATTGAAATCCTGCAGAAATATAAGGAAGCCGGCATTCGTAGCATTCTTGCGCTGAGAGGCGACCCAGCTGGCGGACCAAGTGCGCCTTGGGTGCCAACAGTTGGTGGATTTAACCATGCCGATCAATTAGTTGAATTAGCAATTGAAGTTGGCGGCTTTGAAGTTGGCGTAGCCGCATTTCCGGATGGACACCCAGCATCAAATGGTGATCTAGCAAAAGATGTTGATGTTTTGATTCGAAAAGAATCTCTCGGTGCAACATTTGCAACTACGCAATTTTTCTTTGAAGCGCAAAGTTATCAACGACTAGTTGAGGCACTCGCCGCAAAAGGATCTAACTTGCCAATTATTCCAGGCATCTTGCCAGTTACAAATGTTAAGCAATTAGTTCGCATGTCCGAACTAAGCGGAACTCCAATTCCTAAAAAGATTCTGGAGAAATTCTCGAGGATCGAAGACGATCATGATGCAGTTCAAAAACTTGGTATTGAGATCGCTACGCAGCTCTGTGAAGAATTACTCGAGTTAGGCGTGACCGGTCTGCATTTCTACACGATGAATACTTCTTCAGCCACACTTGAGATATATCGAAAGTTGGTTACTAAATGATCACCAAGAAAGAATTCTATAAACGCTGGAGTGAACTTCACGGCAACGCCGAAATAGCGGGCATCGTTCATGCTTGGCTGGCCATCTCTTACCGATTCGCTTTAATTGCAACTCTGCTGCGCATTTCACCAAATGTCTTAACCCTTTTAGGATTAATCTCAGCAATCGGTACTGCCGTTATTCCACATTCTTATTGGGCTATTGCCTTAGTTGTGTTATCACTGCTCTTTGATGGAGTTGATGGCAGCGTTGCGATTTTCCAACGCCGCGAAAGTGCATGGGGCGCGATCCTTGATTCTGTTGCTGATCGCATTAGCGAAGCAGCTTGGGCTTATGCGCTCTATCAAGTAGGTATTCCACTAGAAATCGCAGTTGGTTTATGGCTCGCAGCCTCGGTTCAAGAGTACGCCCGCGCTAGGTTGGCAGCTCTTGAAGTTAAAGATTTGGGTGTTGTTACCTTAGCCGAACGCCCGATGCGCGCAAGTTTGTTATTTATAATTTTAATTGCCTGGCAGTTCGATATTCCGGGTCTTGCGGCAATCGCTGGTGCATTCTTGCTAATGCAGATTATTGGCGCACTACAAGTTATGCGTTTTGGTTATAAGCAACTTCGCTAGCGCGCACGGCCAATTGCATTTGCCACAATTTCGGCACTGATTCCAACAAGCGGCAAGCCACCACCCGGGTGAGTTGAACCACCTACGCAGAATAGGTTTTTAATCGGTGAGCGATTTTTGGTGCGCAAGAAGGCAGCGGATGCGCTATTGCTCGATGTGCCATAGATCGAACCGCCAGGTGCCATAACTGATTCCTGTAGATCAAGCGGAGTGCGAATCTCTAAGACATCTAAACGTTCGCGAATTTGGATGCCACGTGCTTCGATTTGATCAATAATTGAATTGGCATATCTATGTTTAAAATTTTCATCACGCCAATCAAAGCCATTCTTTGCGCTCTCATCATGACGGGGAGCGTTAACCAATACGAACCAACTTTCATGGCCGGCATCCTTAACCATTAGCGGATCATTAGGTGCGCAGATGTAGATCGTGGGATTTTCTACTGGTTTCTTCTGAGTGAAGATCGCTTCAAACTCGGCGTCGTAATCTGCTGGAAAAAGAATCGTGTGGTGATTTAATTTCTCAACGGATTCAGATGCCCGTAAACCAAGAAGCAGTGAGAAGCCAGCGAGTGACTTTTGTGTCTTAGCTAAGTTCTTGCGTTCACTCTTAGCGCGCTTTTCAGCGGGGCTAATTAAGTGGTGATAGGTAAGGCTGGCATCGCTATTTGAAACAATGAAGTCAGCCGCAATTTCTGTACCATCAGTTAATGCGATTCCGGTTGCGACTCCGTTATCAGTTTTAATCTTGGCTACCGGTGAATTCAAATGAATTTTGACACCTAGATCTAAACAGCGTTTTTCAATCGCAACAGCTAACTGGCCAACACCGCCAGCTAAGTGCCAAGCACCAAAAGCTTCTTCAACGAAGGCAATGCTTAGTAATACCGCAGGTGCTTTACGAGGGTCAGAGCCGCTATAGGTGGCATAGCGATCAACGATATATCGCAATCGCTGATCAGTTAATTTCTCAGTTGCCAT
>CANLAY010000124.1 GCA_947488635.1 Candidatus Nanopelagicaceae bacterium | reverse complement strand
GGCGGGCATTCTAAATACCTATGAAGAAAGTGACGACCTTTATGTGTTTCTCGAAGGCCCACGTTGGTCATCGCGCACATATACAAATGTGAGTGCTGGCTGGACTGCTTGGTATGGGGCGGATCTTGAAATTTATGACCATGAGTGGGTTGAAGGACCGGTAGAAATTACCGAAGGAAATATTTCTTCGCTGCAAGGAATCATAAATCTTCACACCAAGTCGCCAGCTCAAGAAAAGATTCTTAAGTTTCGTGGCACCTGGGTATTTAGATTAGGTGCTGATGGACAATGGCGCATTATGCATGAACACGTATCGGCTCCATTAGAAAATCCATACGGCACCGGAGATTGGAAAAAGGCATGACAATTTTAATTGGCACTAAGAAAAGCGCTCCGGTTGCAAAAATTAAAGCTGGTCGCGCCATGGCTTTGCAGATTAAAGGCAAAGGTGTCGCGAAGATGGATGTTGCATCAGCTCGCGCTTCGATCATGGCATCCGTTGAACGAGTCGACGCGACAATTCAAGCAGCAGGCGGTTGGTTAGGTGGCGACTTAAATATTGTTGTATTGCCTGAATATTTCTTATCTGGTTATCCAATGGGCGACACCATCGCGGGCTGGGCTGAAAAAGGTGCAATCGCACATGATGGACCGGAGTATGCGGGGCTATGTGCAACTGCGCAGAAAAACAAGGTCTACCTATCTGGCAACACCTATGAGCTTGATCCAAATTTTCCTGATATTTATTTCCAAGCGTGTTTCATCATTGATCCATCAGGTGAGTTAGTACATCGATATCGCCGCATGCACTCAATGTTCTCACCTTCGCCTTGGGATTACTGGGATAAATACACCGATATTTATGGCGCCGAAAATGTTTTCCCAGTCACTCATACTGAATTCGGCAATCTAGCCACGATTGCAAGCGAGGAAATTCAATATCCTGAAGTAGCTCGCGCCCTTGCTTTTAAAGGCGCTGAGATCTTCCTACATTCAACTAGCGAAGTCGGCTCCCCTGCCTTAACTTCCAAAGATGTTGCAAAGCGTGCTCGTGCATTTGAAAACCATGCCTACGTTGTTTCTGCGAATTCAGCTGGTCTTGATGGCTCTGCCGTGCCTATGAACTCAACTGATGGAATGAGCAAAGTAGTTGATTACAACGGACTAGTTCTCTGTGAAGCTGGGTATGGCGAAACTATGAATGCTCACGCGGCCATCGATGTAATGGCGCTACGTCGTACTCGCAATAAGCCTGGAATGAGTAACACACTTTCTCGTAATAAGTCTCAACTTTGGGCTTCAGTTTATGGCGCTGTTGATGTGGTTTCCTCTAACGCATTGTTGACGAACGAACCACAACGCTCTTTCTTCGTTGAACGTCAAACTAGCGTGATTAAGAAAATGCAGGAACTAGGAATCTACGAAGGCAACGAGGGCTACTAAGTAATGTCGCGTTTGGATTCTGATGTAAAGGTTCGCAACCCTCGAACTGGCGAAATTGATCGCGATTTAGCTGCGCCGACCTCTGAAGAGTTATCGGCTCTGGTTGCAAAGTTACGTGGTGCACAAAAGAATTGGGAAGCAATCGGTGCCGTAAAGCGTGGCGAAATATTAATGCAGTGGCATGCCGAACTTGTAAAAGAAAGTGATGCAATTGTCCAAGCACTCTATGAAGATACTGGCCGCATCACCGAGAGCAAGCTAGAACTAGATGTAACTCTGGCTGGCATCCAACGTTGGGCCAAGATGGCGCCATCTCTTATGGATGAATCAGATACTCAGAAGGCACAACTGCCTGGTGTAACAATTCATCCTTCGTATCGTCCATATCAATTAGTTGGTGTTATCAGTCCCTGGAATTTCCCATTGCTGCTTGGCTGCATAGATGCGATCCCCGCACTTGCTGCAGGTTGCGCCGTAATAATCAAGCCAAGTGAAGTTACGCCTCGTTTTCTAGCTCCATTAGCGCGCTCAGTTGAGCGGGTGCCAGTGCTGCGAGATCTATTTGGCACTGTTGAAGGTGCTGCCGAAGTTGGCCAAGCCATGATTCCGCAAGTTGATTTCGTCTGCTTTACCGGTAGCACTGAAGTTGGCGAACTAATTGCTACAGCTGGTGCTAAAGCATTTACAGCTATTTCATTAGAGCTAGGTGGAAAAGACCCAGCGATTGTTTTGCCAGGTGCTGATATTGACCGCGCAGCAGCTGGAATTCTCTGGGGTGGCACTGCAAACTCAGGACAATCATGTTTATCAATTGAACGCGTTTATGCCCATGCTGATATTTATGATGATTTCGTCAGCAAGATTGCCGCCCTTGCAAATAACATCGGCATCAACTATCCAAAGTTAGATAGCGGCGCACTTGGGCCGATTATCGCAATTGATCAAGTTGAAACTATTAAAGATCATCTAGCTGATGCTTATGCAAAGGGTGCTACTGCACTTAGCGGTGGTGAAGTTAAGCAACTTGGTGGTGGCTATTTCCTCGAGGCAACTATCTTGATAAACGTTGATCACAGTATGAAGATCATGACTGCCGAAACATTTGCACCAATCTTGCCAATTATGAAGGTGGAATCTGAAGCGCAAGCAATTGAACTCGCTAATGCAACTATCTATGGACTATCAGGTTCAGTATTTGCGCAAACTCTAGAAGATGGAATGCGCATTGGTCGCCAAATTGATGCTGGTGCGATCAGCATCAATGATGCATCGTTGACTGCGATTATGCATGAAGGTGAAAAGCAAGCTTTCAAACATTCTGGTATTGGTGGTTCCCGTATGGGGCCAGCTTCAATCCGCCGATTCTTTAGGCGCCAATCATTATTGGTTAATTCATCTACTGGTAACGATCCCTGGTGGTGGAATAGCTAGCTAGTGCAGGCCTTGCCATCGCCATCACCATCGAGGCGATGTGGATCTTTACCGATGACAGTAACTGGCGCTAAACCTAGTATTTTTATATCGCTGCAGTTCAAATCCGGCGGATACATCGGAATACAGCCGGCATAGTTCGGATCGCAACCAGTTGTAGCACTTGGCTCAGTGACTGGCGTAGCAACAGGTGTCCCAACTGATTTGTAAGTAGTTATTGCTTTAGTTGGCACTAATTGTGTGCCCGGACAAACTTTCCATAAACCAACTTTGTATAGCTTGGCATCTTGCGCTGCTTTCAGCATTGCGGCTGAATAAATCCCTTTTTCGCCTTGATAGAAATACGGGGCAGCTGCACCAAGTTTTACCATCTCGAGATTTACATTTATTTTTCCAACAAAGATATACCGCAGAGCTCGGCCATAACGATCATATGATGCTGAAGCCGGATCTGCTTTTAACGTAACCGTTCCTTTTTTTGCTAACAGATTAACTAGTGCGGATTTGGATTCTTTGGCAAAGCATTCGCCTTCGGCAAGTTCTGGTGCATCAATTTGTAAAAGTCGAATCTTCAT
>CANLAY010000123.1 GCA_947488635.1 Candidatus Nanopelagicaceae bacterium | reverse complement strand
CGAACATGGTGGAGCATGGTCACGTTATTCATTCATCGGCGTAAATTGTGAAGCAACTTTGACGGCCGAAAATGGTTTGGCGACTTGGTTAGGTAAGCCACCTGCAGGTGCGCCAACTGGTATTGATCCATTGGTAGCACTTCGACTAAGTGCTAATCACTTGAAGTCACCCAAGATCACTGGGCTTCCGCCACTAACTGGCGGTTTAGTTGGCTACCTTGGTTATGACAGCGTGCGCAGATTAGAGAAACTGCCCAACTTGGCGATCGATGATTTACAAATCCCGGAATTAGCTTTTATGTTAACTACAGATCTTGCGGTGCTTGATCACAGCGATGGCACCATTACTTTGATTGCTAATGCGATTAACTGGGATGGTAGCGATGAGCGAGTTGACGAGGCTTATCACGCTGCAGTAGCCCGCTTAGATCAAATGGCAAAAGACTTAGCGTCACCACTTCCTGGATATCTTTCAGAGTTGAGTAAGCCGGCAAATAGTGCGACAGCTTCAAATATTTCAACCCCAGAGTTTCTAGCTAAAGTTGCCGCGATCAAAGAAGAAATTTTGGCAGGTGAAGCATTTCAAGTAGTGATTTCGCAGCGTTTTGAGATTGAATGCAAAGCCGAACCAATCGATGTCTACCGCATGCTGCGCTTGCATAACCCAAGTCCTTATATGTATTTATTCCATTTCGCCGATGGTGTTTCAGTGGTGGGTTCTAGTCCAGAAGCGCTAGTCAAGGTAACTGATGGCGAAGTAATGGTTCATCCGATTGCGGGCACTCGTAAGCGTTCTGATTCACCTGAAGAAGATGCTCGTCTGGCAACTGAATTGTTAGCAGATCCCAAAGAGCGAGCCGAACATTTAATGTTGGTCGATCTTGGGCGTAATGACTTAGGTCGGATCTGTTCTGCCGGAAGTGTTGAAGTTGTTGATTTCATGCACATCGAGCGCTATTCGCATGTCATGCATATTGTTTCAACGGTAACCGGAAAACTGGCAAGTGATGCACTGCCGGTTGATGCCCTCTTCGCAACTTTCCCAGCCGGCACTTTATCTGGGGCTCCTAAGCCGCGGGCAATGGAAATTATCGAGGAGTTAGAACCAACTAGACGTGGGCTTTATGGCGGGGCAATTGGTTATATCGATTTCACCGGAAACATTGATACTTGCATCGCAATTCGAACTGCGTTGATCAAAGATGGCAAAGCTTACGTGCAAGCAGGTGCTGGAGTCGTAGCTGATTCAGATGCAGAATCTGAAAATCAAGAATGCCACAACAAGGCAGCTGCAGTGTTAGGTGCAATTAGTGCCGCAAATAACTTGGTTAGCAAATGAATAGCACCTTAGAAATATTGATCTCAGTAGTTATCGTAATAGCACTTACATTGATACTAAGTCGCTCATTGAAGTTATCTTCGAGATATGAACGTAAGCCACACAAGCTTTCTGATTGGAATGCGCAAGATCAGGGGATTGACCCAACTCAAGATATCGAGTCTGATCGATGAGTGTTCTAGATGAAATTATCGTCGGCGTTAAAGAAGATCTAGCAGATCGCAAGATTCCGCGCAGTGAAATTGAAGCTGCGGCTTTTGGGGCCGCACCAGTAATTGATTGTTTGCCAATTATGCGTGCTCAAGAGATGGCGGTTATCGCCGAAGTAAAGCGCTCATCACCAAGTAAGGGTGCGCTAGCAACTATTTCCGATCCCGCGTCCCTTGCTGAGCAATACCAAGAAGCTGGTGCCAGTGCGATTAGCGTTCTAACTGAACGACGTAGATTTAGCGGCTCGCTAGCAGATCTTGATGTAGTTCGTAAGCGAGTGACGCTACCTATTCTGCGTAAAGATTTTATGGTTGATGAATATCAGTTCTTCGAAGCCCGGGCCCATGGCGCCGATCTTGTTCTACTTATTGTGGCTGGCCTTAGCGATAGCCAATTAAATGAATTCGCGGCGCTAACAAATGAATTAGGAATGCGGGCACTTGTTGAGGTTCACACTCATCAAGAATTAGAACGCGCACTTGAAATTAAACCTGAACTAATTGGAATTAATTCACGAAACCTTAAGACCCTAGAAGTTGATCCGAAAGCATTTGCCGAGCTGCTGCCCCAGATTCCGGCTGAGTTAATCCGGGTTGCTGAATCAGGAATTTCCCAGCGTAGCGATGTGGAATTCGCTCAGAAGTTTGGTGCGAACGCGATTTTGGTTGGCGAAGCCTTGGTTAAAGCAGGAGATCCGAATTTGGCGATGCGCGAACTATTAGGCCAAAGGTAGGCTTACCCCATGTTAGATTCGAAATTGGTTATCGATGGCCTCGGTCATTTTGGTCCCTACGGCGGCCGTTTCGTACCTGAAGCGCTGATCGGTGCTCTTGAAGAGCTCGAAGCCGCACACACTTCCGCCTTACAAGATCCAATTTTTCAGGCCGAACTAACTGAACTGCATCGCACCTATAGCGGTCGACCAAGCATCATTACTGAAGCAAAGCGATTTGCTGAGCACGCCGGTGGTGCGCGCATTATTTTAAAGCGCGAAGATTTAAACCACACGGGTAGCCACAAGATTAATAATGTTCTAGGTCAAGCTCTGCTAACTAAACGCATGGGCAAAACTCGCATCATTGCCGAGACCGGTGCTGGCCAACATGGTGTTGCGTCTGCAACAGCGGCAGCGTTAATGGGCCTTGAGTGTGTGGTTTACATGGGCGAAGAAGATACTAAGCGTCAGTCGCTAAATGTGGCACGCATGAAATTGCTAGGTGCTCAAGTTGTGCCAGTGACTTCAGGTTCGCGCACGCTAAAGGACGCCATCAATGAAGCAATGCGCGATTGGGTTACCAATGTTGAAAATACACATTACTTATTGGGCACAGTTGCCGGGCCGCATCCATTTCCAACCATGGTGCGCGATTTCCATAAAATTATTGGTGAAGAAGCGCGTGCTCAAGTAATTGAATTAACCGGCAGACTTCCTGATGCAGTTCTTGCATGCGTTGGTGGTGGCTCAAATGCAATTGGCATTTTCCATGATTTTATTAAAGATGAAAATGTCCGATTAATTGGTCTTGAAGCCGGTGGCGACGGCGTCGAAACTGGTCGCCATGCCGCAACAATTACTGGTGGAACTCGTGGTGTTCTTCACGGTACTCGCTCATATGTTTTGCAAGATGAAAATGGTCAGACGGTTGAATCTCATTCGATATCAGCTGGCTTAGATTATCCAGGCGTCGGCCCAGAACACGCATATCTTCATGACATTGGTCGCGCTGAATATCGCGCGATTACTGATGCGCAAGCAATGGCAGCATTTGCACTACTTTGCAAAACTGAAGGAATTATTCCAGCAATTGAAACAGCGCATGCGTTAGCTGGTGCACTACAAGTCGGAAATGAACTTGGTCCTGATGCAACGCTGTTGATTAATCTTTCTGGTCGGGGCGATAAAGATGTACAGACTG
>CANLAY010000122.1 GCA_947488635.1 Candidatus Nanopelagicaceae bacterium | reverse complement strand
CGGCAACTGCCAAGGTGTAAAGAGGTGAACCATCGCCACGAACCAGCACAAAATCAGGGACAAATTTATGATCAAAAGTTACATCGCCACGAATCTCATCGGTGAAAGTAGTACTGCCATCAGGCATACGCATACGAACAACTGCTTCACGGCCTTGTGCTTTGTAATCCGCAATTTGAGCATCAGTTAAGTCGCGGCATTGACCGTCGTAGCCGGGCGCCACATTTGCAGCACGCTGTGCTTCGCGACGAGCCTCTAATTCAACAGGTGTGCAGTAACAGTGATAAGCATCTTTTTGATCTAGAAACTTCTGTGCCCACTGCGCATAAATATCTAAGCGCTGTGATTGTAAGTAGGGGCCATTTGGGCCACAAACTTCTGGGCCCTCATCCCAATCCAGCCCAAGCCACTTGAGCGTATCGATGGCAGCTTGAATATATTCATCGGTCACGCGAGTGGTATCAGTATCTTCAATACGGAAAATAAAAGTACCGCCGGTGTGACGGGCGTAAGCCCAATCAAATAGCGCTGTGCGAATATTCCCAACGTGTAAGTCACCAGTTGGTGATGGTGCAAAACGTACGCGAACTTCTTTACCCACGAGCACTCACCTTATTTGTTAATTCGCCTAAGCCATCGATTGCGATAGTGATAGTTGATTTCTCTGGCATTGGACCAATACCAGCAGGAGTTCCGGTAATAATTACATCGCCTGGAAGCAAAGTCATTACTTTAGATACGAATTCTACGATTGTAGGAACATCAAAGATCATCTGGCTTAATTTGTCATCCTGTTTAATTACACCGTTTACCGTCGCTGTGATTCGCTGAGTTCCAGGAATGAAATCAGTATCAATCCAAGGGCCAAGCGGGCAGAAAGTATCGAAGCCTTTAGCGCGAGTCCATTGACCATCTTTCTTCTGAAGATCGCGAGCAGTTACATCGTTAGCGATGGTGTAACCAAAAATCACATCGTTAACACGCTCTTTAGGAACATCTTTACAAATACGGCCAATCACAATTGCGAGTTCTGCCTCGTGATCAACTTGGTTGGATGTGCTTGGCCAAACAATGGTGTCATTTGGGCCAATTACCGAAGTATTAGGTTTGATAAAAATAATAGGCTCATCAGGTACTACGCCACCCATTTCAGCTGCATGATCTGCGTAGTTCTTACCAATGCAGACAACTTTGCTACGCGGAATAACTGGAGCAAGTAAGCGCACTTTGCTGAGTTCAGTAGTCGCCGCCGTCTTGGTGACACCGTGATAGATCGGATCTCCCGAAATCACGCTAATTGTGTTGTCATCTTCTAGTAACCCGAATAGCGGGTCGGTACCGAGCCCAGTATCTGGGCCTGGACTAAATCGAATGATGCGCATTAAGCAATCTTATCGGGCTCTGCCCCATCATTAGCAAAGAAGATCGCAGCCGATGGCGCAAACTCAGTGATTACTGCAGTTTTCGCACTTCGCTCACCAGTAAAGACCACGGCTTCGATACCACTAATTTGTGAAGCCATCGCAACCGTAAATACTGCTTCAACTGCATCTAGCGACAGTGAAGGGGAATTAACAGGAACTGCCACATAAGTGCGACCAGTGTTATCGCGTAGAGCTGCTGCTTGTTTAGTACCACTGCGCTTCAAGGTTGCCTGCGCCAAAGTGATTAACTTTAGATCTTCTGGATTATTCAGCATCTGCAACTGGCTCCACTAACTTTTCGACAAGAACGCTACTAATTCTACGACGACGCCCAATTGGACGCTCTGAAGTTATTGACCAACCACCCAAATCTACGGTGCTGCCAGTAATTGGCACACGGCCTAACCTCTGCGCCATTAATCCACCGATAGTGTCAACGTCTTCGAAGTCTTGCGCTTCAATTTCAATTTCAAGTTCTTCGGCCAAGTCTTCAATATGCAAAGCAGCCTTTGCGCGAGCTTTAGTTTTCTCATCATTTAACCAAGTAAATGACTCATCACCATCATCATATTCATCAGCAATTTCACCAACGATTTCTTCAATAATATCTTCAATGGTAATTAGGCCAGCAGTGCCACCATATTCATCAACCACAATTGCTAGGTGAATCTGATCGCGCTGCATTTCCTTCAGCAATTCTGCAGCGATCTTGATCTCAGGAACAAAGGTGGCCGGACGCAAATGCTGTTCTACTCGCTCAGTTGTTTCAGCTTCATGATGATCCAGTGCGCGACGGGCTAAATCTTTCACATAAGTAATGCCAATAATATTGTCAATGTTTTCACCTACTACTGGAATTCGAGAGAAGCCAGAACGAAGTGCAAGGGATAGGCCTTGGCGTAGCGTCTTATCTCTTTCCACCCAAACCATGTCGGTACGTGGCACCATTAATTCGCGCACCAGCGTGTCTCCTAATTCAAATACCGAGTGAATCATTTCGTGCTCATCAGACTCAACTAGGCCGCGTTCGTGAGCTTGATCCACTAAGTCGCGAAGTTCGGCTTCATTAGCAAACGGCCCACTTCGAAAGCCTTTTCCGGGCGTAATTGCATTACCAATTGCAATAAGTAATTTGGTAACTGGGGCCAGAATAAACGCCAAGAAATAAGCCACAGTTGCACCTGCCAAAGCCCAATTATTAGGTCTTTGCTTGCCGAGGGTGCGAGGCCCAACGCCAACCATTACATATGAAACAACCACCATTATTGCAACCGTTAGCGCCATTGCTTGGGCTGATGAATATTCGCGCAACAAGATGACTGCTAATAAAACGGTTGCCGTTAATTCACAAGTCTTTCTTACCAATAGCACCACATTTAAATATCTGGCTTGGTCAAAGAAAACTTTCTTAAGAATCGCGCCGCCACGTTTGCTCTCTAGCTTTTCAATCACAACGCGAGAGATTGAAGCAAGTGCTGATTCGGTGCCAGCTAAAAAGCCAGCGAAAGCCAAAAGTGCAATGATGGAAATTATGGGCAGGGGGTTCATTTACTTTCAGCACTCCATTGTTTTACTAAGGATTCTTGCAGCTCGAACATGACTTTTTCTTCTACGGCTTCAGCATGGTCATATCCCAAGATATGTAACAACCCATGGGTGGCCAAAATAAACATTTCATGCTCTGGTGTGTGACCGGCTAAGTTTGCTTGCGCTGTTGCAAAATCTGGCGAAATAACAATGTCGCCCAAAGTTACGACTTCACCTTCGGTTTCAGGTAGATCCATTGGGAATGAGAGCACGTCAGTTGAGCCAGGCTCGTCCATCCACTTAATGTGTAATTCAGTCATTTCGGCATCATCGACAAAAGTTACGTTCAAATCACAATCTGGATGCAAATCTAATTTAGACATGGCAAAAGCTAAGAGCGATTGGATTTGATCCCCTGGTGCTAGCGCCCCTGATTTATTTGTTATTTCAATGGTCATGGATTGCGAATCGAACGCGGGGTTTGGCGCGCTTCATTGAACTTGTCATAGGCCTTAACAATGTCGCCAATTAAGCGGTGGCG
>CANLAY010000121.1 GCA_947488635.1 Candidatus Nanopelagicaceae bacterium | reverse complement strand
CCTCGTGTTATTACAACTAACTGCACACCTTTTCCAATGCAGATTTTGGCAATTCCAATGGGATCTTCATTTGGATACAGCGCAGCAATATCGTCTTCGCTGAATTTTACTACGCTGCTGATCTTGATCCATTTTTCAACTTCATCTCGATACTTGATTAGATCAGGCATCACACTTGGTCTGATATTTGGATCAAAGACTATTGGTGCAAATTCACTTACTTGAACCGCCCAGTCGTAAAGCACAGAGGCACCTGGCTCGATGATCGTAACTAGCGTTCCGATCTGCAAAACTTCTGGCTTGTATTTTTCCGGATCAGGTAACCAAGATTTTTCAAATGCAAAAGTCGCAGTGTTGTTAATTAAAAATTCATAACTTGCCGAACCATCGCTACTTAATGAAACTGTCGCTGTGCAAGTTGGTAGCTCGCTTGTCAGTGCTAGATCTAGTCCAACGCCGTCGCGGATTAGTTCTACACGTGCTGATTTTCCGTAAACATCGGTAGAAATTCCATCAATAAATTGAACGTTATAACCTAAGCGAGATAGTGCTTTTGCAGTATTTGCAGGCCCGCCACCAACAATTGCAATGCGCTCAGGGTCACCTGGCAATAGGTCAATTAAGACTTCACCACAAACCCAAATACTCACTGCTGTTCACCTTTTCGCGCTAAGAACTCGGCAATAACTTCAACTCCAAGCAAATGATCTTGAACTTGAGGCAAGCCACTAATTAGTAATACTCCTGCTAATCCTAATCCGTTCACATTAAGTGGCAATCCACCACCATGTATTGCATGTAATTCCTCAGATAAATCGTTCTTTAAATACCAATCAAAACCATTTTCTTCAGAAAATACTCGTTCACGCATTGTTGAGTTACCAGTTGCATGTACTACGCGAGCTTTGCGAGCAATCCAATTATCATTTTCTGGTTTTGTGCCTGGCAGTGCGATATGAAATACCGGCCATTTTCCTAATTGCACTTCAATTGTGATAGCTAGTGCGCGATCGCGACCTAATTGATGAGCAATCTCGCCAATTTCAATAGCTTCGCTTTGCGATAGAGATGGCAGCAATAACGTGTCGGCTTCTAATTGCAGACCTGCACTTGTAAATCCACCAGTGGTATCGACCATGGGCTAATTATGCGGTGGCTGGCCCAATGCTCCAAGATCTGACTATTTAGGGCAGAAGAGCTCTGATTTAGGTGTAGCTCCAGTTAACAAGTAACGGTCTACTGCCGAATCCACGCAAGTTGAGCCACGACCATGGCCAGTATGGCCATCGCCATCAAGGGTAATCAAGACGGAAGATAAAAAGATTTTTGCGAGCGATTTCGACCATTTGTAAGGTGTTGCTGGATCTCTAGTTGTTCCGACAACCAGAATCGGTTTTGTATTAATGCTCTTGATTTCAATTTGTTCCACGCTGCCTAAGTTTGGCAAGTAACGACAGGCTAATCCGGCATAAGCCAGATATGGTCCAAATATTGGCGCTCTGTCAGAGAATTCAGCAACGCCTTTTTTAAACACCGAAACTGTTTCTAATTCATTTTGGTCGAGGCAACTTATCACTTGTAGCGCATCGTTTTCGTTGCTTAGATAGCTTCCATCCTCTTGGCGACCAGCATATTGATCTGCCAAAGTTAAGAAACTTGTGCCACTTCCTAGCATTGCTTCTTTAAATGCATCACGTAAAACTGGCCAACCTGATTCACTGTCATATAGAGCTGATGCAATTCCAAGTAATACTAAACCTTCGGTAACTTCACGACTAGATTTACTTTCAAGTGGCGTGATAGCGGTCTTTGCCAGCAAATCAACAATTTGAATTCGTGCTGATTGCAAGTCACCTATCAAAGCACATGATCTGCTTTTTAAACAATCATTAATGAACGCATCAAGTGCTAATTCAAAACCAATCGCTTGGCCGAGTACAGCTTCACGATTACTAGTATATGGATCAACTGCACCATCTAATACAAATCGACCAACACTTTCGGGGAACAATTCGGCAAATAAAGTCCCGAGGTATGTGCCATAAGACTTTCCTAAGAAGTTCAACTTTTTATCGCCCAGCACGGCACGTAAGATCTCTAAATCGCGTGCACTATTTAGAGTGCTGTATTCAGTTAGATGTTTGGTATTTTCAGCACATTTTGCATAATAATCTCGCGCATCACTTATAAATAGCGCAAACTCAGCTTGATCATCTGGTTTCGGGTCCGCTGCAAAACTAGCATCCGTTTCAGCATCACTTAGGCATTTAATCGCAGCGCTCTCACCAACTCCACGTGGATCAAAACCGACTATATCGAAACGTTCCAGAATCTCGGGGCTAACTATGTTCTCAGCGTTATAGGCGTAATCAACCCCTGATGCGCCCGGCCCACCTGGGTTTACGACCAACGAGCCGATTCGGCGATCTTGATCTAGCGCTTGAAAACGTAATAAGGAGAGTGAAAAAGCACCTAGAGATAAATCTGCATAATCAATCGGGACTAACAAGGATGAACATTGGTAATTTCCGTAGCAATCTCGCCATTTAAGTTGTTGAGTTTCATATTGGGAAAGCGTGGAAAGCGGTTCGGGTTCAGTTGCCGCGCAACTGGTTAAAAGTAAGAGTGAAGCAAGTAATACTGCAACTTTCTTAAAAATCATGCTTGAGCTAATTGGCACATTAGCGCCTCTAGCGTGAGCAGAGGAGCTGCGTTATGACTTAAATTCGTACGAGCCGACATGATCGCATCTATTTTTAAAACAGTTTTAGCGGCCGGAATTCTTTCCGCCATCTTAGAAATATCCGAAGCAAATTCTTGATTAATCAACGCACCTTGGGTTCCGGATTGAACAAACATCACATCGCGATACAAAGTTGCGATATCCACCAAAGCCCCATCTATAGAATCTCTGATCATTCGAGTTGTTCTAGATTTTTGTTCTTTCTCTAAATCTTTAATCGCTTTAGAACCGCCCGTAGCCATTCCGCGCCCAGTTGCTCCTTTACCCCAAGCCTCAGCTAATTCATTGCTCTCTTTTTCATCACGAGCGCTAGCCGCAACTTCAGCTTCTTCGGTAGCTAATTCTAAAAGAGTTTCAGCAGCTTTAAATGCAGAAGCCACATCGTTAATTTGCATCGATAACTTAATTATTGTGTTTCGGCGATTACGAATAGTTTCATCACTAGCTAAATATCTAGCGCGACCAATATGTCCTTGCGAAGCGCGGGCGGCATAATCTGCCATCGCAGGTGAAACACCTTCGCGATTAATCAATACATCTGCCACATCTTTGGCGCTAGGTGTTACTAACTGCAGATGGCGGCATCTTGATCTAATTGTTGGCAACACATCATGCAAAGTTGGTGCGCATAACAACCAAACTGTCCGATTTCCAGGCTCTTCGATAGCTTTAAGCAGTGCATTAGCTGCTGATTCAGTCAGGCGGTCAGCATCTTCCATAACAACTACGCGCCATCCACCCATAGCTGGCGCCCATGCCACGCGAGATAATAGTTCACGAATCTCTT
>CANLAY010000120.1 GCA_947488635.1 Candidatus Nanopelagicaceae bacterium | reverse complement strand
GATTGGTCTTTGCCTAAAGGAAAAGTTGAATCAGGTGAGATTCACCTATCTTGTGCAGCTCGCGAGGCAGGAGAAGAAACGGGCTTTGAAGTCGTACTAGGGCCTGAAATTGGCACCGCTAAATATTTGGCCGAAGGAACTTCTAAAGAAGTTCGTTATTGGTCTGCTCATGCGATTGGTGAATCGCACGGACAAAGAGATAACCATGAAGTTGATCAAGTTATCTGGCTTTCGGTATCTGATGCCAAGAAGAAAGTCAGCGTTGATGATGATCGCGAGATAATTAAGTTTTTTGAAAGCTTTGGCATAAATACCACACCAATTGTTTTGCTGAGACATGCTAAAGCGTTAAGACGTGAAGAGTGGGAAGGCGATGATGGTGATCGTCCGCTTGATAATAAAGGTCAACGGCAGGCAAAGCGCATGCATTCAATTTACCAAAATTATGGCATCACTGAAATCCATACCTCAGATGCGCAGCGATGCATCGAAACTATTGAACCAATGGCCAAATCTTTGAAGATGAACCCGATTTATTCAGAAGATTTATCTGAGTACCGTTATGAAAAAGATAAAGAAGCACCACTTGATTATGTATGGAGCCTACTAAAGCCTGATCTAAACGTAGTTGTTTGCAGCCATAACCCTATTCTGCCTAAATTAGTAAAGAAGTTAATTGGAAAGAAGAATTTTAAAAGGATCGAAGTTGATTTATTACCGGGCGAATCATTTATTCTGCATCATCGCGATGGTGAAGTCGTTGCAGTTGACTGGGTTGAAGCACCAGCTGTTTAGTTCTTTAGCGTTCCATCCAGTCTAACCAGCGTAGAACAATGCCTTCGCGTAGCGCCCAAGGGCAAATTTGAATCTGAGTAATGTGCAATCTTTCCATTACGGTTCGCGCAACAATTGCACCGGCAGTAATTTGCTTGGCACGACTTGCCGATACGCCCGGAAGATCTGCCCGAGATTTATCCGTCATCTCACTTAATTTAGGAATCATCATCATTAGGGCGCTTAGCTCTAGAACATTTGGATCACCCTTAAACCAATGAGCGCCTAACCGGGCAAGAGTACGAAACGTTTTACTTGTTGCCACAAATTGATCAGCGGCATGCTCAACGATTTCTTCCGGCAGTTCAGAAACTACTAATTCGCGTACTTTTGATTCTAAGTTTTTAATTTCCTTGCTTGTGTAAGGATCATTTTCTAAAAATTCTCTAGTAAGCCGAGCAGCGCCCAGTGGTAACGAAACAGTTGCTTCAGGATGTTCGTCATCACCTAAACTAATTTCGAGTGAGCCACCGCCAATATCGATTACTAGTAGTCGCCCACTTGACCAGCCATACCAACGACGTGCAGCCAAGAAAGTCATCGTCGCTTCTTCGTCACCGGAGAGAATATTTATCTCGATACCAAATTCTTCATTTAGGCTAGCCAAAATTTTTGCACCATTACTAGCATCTCGAATTGCCGATGTCGCAAAAGCTAAAATTTCATCAGTTTTAAACTCGCGGGCATGATCAACGGCATCAGCGATTGCTTGGCGCAGTAGTGCGATTCCATCATCAGTGATCTCATTAGATTTATTAAGGTAATCAGTTAATCGCAGCTCGACCTTTTGATTCGTGGTCGGGCTAGGTCGTGCACCTGGGTGGGCATCTACTACCTGAAGGTGAATAGTGTTCGATCCGAGATCTAGAACACCGAGTCGCATAGGCGCAATCTACAGGGATATTGCTGGGCACAACGTTAACGATTTCTGAATTTCTCAATCTCCTGCCATAATTACGACCCTTGCGGCAATGCAAGTAAAGGCCTCCCTAGCTCAGTGGTAGAGCAACGCACTTGTAATGCGTAGGTCGTCAGTTCAATCCTGACGGGGGGCTCCAGTTTTTAAAACGAGAGCAACTACCTATCTTGTTAGACTAAGAGCCATGAGTACACCAATTAATCCAGAGTTTGAACCTGGCTTTGATGATCTTTGGCGCGCCAATGAAGATTATGCAAAGAGTTTTAAATATAGCGAGCTAACCGGACGAGCAGCACGTGGCCTAGCGATTGTTACCTGCATGGATTCACGTATAAATCCGCTTTCAGTAGTCGGTATGAAATCTGGTGATGCCAAGATTCTACGCAATGCCGGAGCTCGCGTCACACAAGATGTACTTCGAACATTAGTTTTAGCGACCTATTTACTTGGTGTTGATCGTATTTTGGTAATGCCTCATACCGATTGTCGAATGGCCCAAGAGGATGAAGAAGTTATTCATGCCATGATCGAAGAAAAACATGGCGTAGATACTCGCTCACTCGAATTTAATACCGTGGTTGATCAGCGCGCTGCGCTAAGTCAAGATCTCGCACGTATTCGTGCATTTCCGCTAATACCTAAAAATGTGATTGTTAGTGGCGGGATTTACCACGTGGCAACTGGCAAGATTGAACCAATCGAGAGTTAAGCAGGATTAGTGCGGCGGATCGGCTGCCGAGTTATCGGGTATGACTGATCAATTAAAAAACTTTTAATAAGTGCAGTGACAATTTCTGGTTTTTCTTTCACTAAACCATGCGAAGTTCCAGGGACAATCGCTAATTGACCAAGTGGCAGAGCTTCATAAAGTTCAATCGAATGTGAATGTTTAACAACATCATCATCGCCAGCCATTACTAGTGTTGGCACATCTATCTGCGCGATATCTGCGACATTAATACTTGGTTCAATTTTCCAAATTTCATGCATTTTTGCGATTTTGAGATCTAGCGTCTCTGGAGCATCTGGTGACTTTTCAGCATACTCTGCTCGATATTCATCACTTATTCCAGCTGGATCAAATACGGGCAGCTCAACAATCCCATCTGCATTGAAGTTTGCTGCGATTGAAACAATTGATTTAACTAGCTCGGGGCGAGTAATTGCAATCATTAGTGCAATATTTGCACCATCGCTATAACCAACTAAATGAACTGGCTTCTTAATTACTTCTATAATAAATGCAATTGCCTCATCACGTTGAAAATCAAAGTAGAAACTGCCTGGTTGGTCAGCACTGCGACCATGGCCGGCACGGTCATAGCCAAATAAGTGAAATGAATCCTGTAGAGGTGTAACCATCACATCAGCAAAAGAGTCGGTATCGCTTAAGCCACCATGCAATAAGAGAACCGCTTCGCCATTATTAGCCCACTCAAAGCTCCAGAGTGGATAGTCAGAGACGTTTAAATATTTCATTTGAAGTTATCGATTACGCAATATCCATAATGTGGCGATTTCCGCGATCAAAAGTTAAGTAGTTCCAGGTCCAGTCTGCAATTGTGCCAACTTTATTTCGACCACCTAGAAGATAGAAGAGATGGAGGAAAATCCAGATAAACCAAGCAGGAACTCCAGTAAGTTTAAGATTTTTAACTTCAACAACTGCCTTATGACGGCCGATAGTAGCCATCGAACCTTTATCGCGGTATTTAAAGTCTTGCGTCGGGCGACCATTGCTCAGATTTAAAATCTGTTTAGCTGCCCAAGCACCTTGTTGAAGTGCAACCGGAGCAACCATCGGAAGTAAATTGCCTTTTG
>CANLAY010000119.1 GCA_947488635.1 Candidatus Nanopelagicaceae bacterium | reverse complement strand
TTACTTATTAGGCACAGTTGCCGGGCCGCATCCATTTCCAACCATGGTGCGCGATTTCCATAAAATTATTGGTGAAGAAGCGCGTGCTCAAGTAATTGAATTAACCGGCAGACTTCCTGATGCAGTTCTGGCTTGCGTTGGTGGCGGTTCAAATGCAATCGGCATCTTCCACGATTTTATAAAAGATAAAGATGTCCGCTTAATTGGTCTTGAAGCCGGTGGCGATGGTGTTGAGACTGGTCGCCATGCCGCAACAATTACTGGTGGAACTCGTGGTGTTCTTCACGGCACTCGCTCTTATGTCTTGCAAGATGAAAATGGTCAGACTGTTGAATCTCATTCGATTTCAGCTGGTTTAGATTATCCCGGCGTTGGCCCAGAGCATGCATATCTGCACGACATCGGTCGCGCTGAATATCGTGCGATTACCGATGCACAAGCAATGGCAGCGTTCGCTCTGCTTTGCAAGACTGAGGGAATTATTCCGGCAATTGAAACAGCACATGCGCTAGCTGGTGCGCTACAAGTTGGCAATGAACTTGGTCCTGATGCAACGCTATTAATCACTCTTTCGGGTCGCGGCGATAAAGATGTACAGACTGCAGCAGATTACTTTGGAATTCCACTGTAGTGAGCACCAATACGGCACTTGATCAGCTATTTGTTAAAACTCGTGCTGAAAATCGCGCAGCGCTAATCGCATACATTCCAGCTGGCTTTCCATCTCAAGCAGGTTGTCACAAAGTAATTGAAACTCTGGCTAAAGCTGGGGTAGATGCCATTGAAATTGGTTACCCGTATAGCGACCCAGTAATGGATGGTCCAACTATTCAAGCAGCAGCAACACAAGCCCTAGAAAATGGAACTGGCGTTACTGAAGTTTTTGCGGCGTTAAAGCATGCAACTGAGCAGGGTGTTGCTGCAGTAGTAATGACTTACTGGAATCCAATTGAAAAATATGGTGCAGCAAAGTTTGCCCAAGCAATTGCCGACAATGGCGGTTCCGGGGTAATTACACCAGATCTAACCATTGAAGAATCCGATGAATGGCGCGCTGCGGTCAACACCAGTTCAATCAATCCAATCTATGTTGTCGCACCCAGCACTAAACCTGAGCGCTTAGTAAAAGTGACCGATCAATGTGGTGGATTTATTTATGCAGCTAGCTTGATGGGCGTAACAGGTGCCCGATCTGGAATTTCAAGTGGCGCTGGTGAATTAGTAGCGCGCTTGCGCAAAGTTAGCGATAAACCAATTAGTGTTGGCCTTGGCGTTTCTAATCGCGAACAAGCCAAAGAAGTTGCCGCCTTTGCCGATGGCGTAATTGTTGGCTCCGCATTTATTAAAGCGATTCAAGATGCTCCAGATGAAGAGAGTGGTCTTGCAGCAGTCGCGCTTTTAGCCAGTGAGTTAGCTAAAGGAGTTCGTGAAGCTAGATGATTCTTAACTTAATTGATAAATTTGCATTGGGTAAATACGGGAAATGGTTTGGACTCCTTTCTCGCTTAATTTTAGGTGGCGTGCTTTTTGCGGCCGGCTGGTTGAAAATTTTCACACCTGCTAAATCTCAGATGGCAGTTCGGGCTTATGAAGTACTTCCGATCTCGCTAGCTAATTTCCTTGGAATTTTTCTGCCTTGGTTTGAGGTTGGCTTAGGCGTTCTTTTGATCTTAGGAATCGCTGTGCGACTTTCCGCGTTCTTCGGTGGCGCCTTAATGGTCGTCTTCATCGCAGCAATTTCTCAGGCTTGGGCGCGCGGCCTCTCAATTGATTGCGGATGTTTCGGCGGGGGTGGCACCGTGGACCCAAGTGAGACGAAATACTTGAGCGAAATCCTGCGCGATACTGGCTTGGCATTGTTAGGTTTATATTTATTTCGCTACCCTTTGACTAGATTTGCAGTAGAAAAATTCACGAAAACCCAAGGAGCGTAAGTCAATGGCAACAAGTTCATCTGGCGGAGATAAGTTCACACGCAATTTAGTAATCGGAATGGTTGCCTTAGTTGTCGTAGTTGGCGCTTCCTTCTCATACTTTGGATCAAAGGGTTCAACCACTGCGGCCATCCCTTCAAGTGTTTCCAAAGATGATGGTTATGGAATCGTCTTTAACGCAGATGTGCCAAATGTTCCAACCATTGATATCTACGAAGATTTCCAGTGCCCAGTGTGTGCTCGCTTTGAAGCGATCAATGGAATTACGCTAGAGAAAGCCATTGAAGAGAAGAAAGCTAAAGTTGTTTACCACGTTCTTTCCTTCCTTGGCACAGAATCGATCCTGGCAGCTAACGCAGCAGCATGTGCCTCCGATGAAGATAAATTCTTAGCTTTCCATAAAGCGTTCTATGCTAATCAACCAGCTGAAAATGCCGGCGCGATCGATGCCACATTCTTGAAGAGCATTGGCGCGGCAATCGGAATTGATTCGCCTAAGTTCGCCGCTTGCGTTGATAATGGCGGATATTCCGATTGGGTTAAAAATGTTGCTGAAGCTGGCGCAAAAGCAAATGTTAATTCGACACCAACAGTATTTGTTAACGGTAAAGAACTTGACCGTAATACCGAATACTTCAATGTCGAGGCATTTACAAAAGCTATCGCAGGCTAATTAATGCTTTCCTCGATTCCCACGCCAACTAATTCGGCGATCGGAATTGGGCCGCTTACTGTTCATTACTATGCCTTATGCATAATCGTTGGCGTGGCCGCTGCTATTTGGCTAGGCAACAAGCGTTACCGAGCATTTGCAAATAACAGCGAACACTCAATCGGGGTCGTTGCCGATGTGGCAATCTACGCGGTTCCAGCCGGCATCATCGGTGGGCGTATTTATCACGTCATAACTTCACCGGCCCCATATTTTGGTGAAAACGGTAAGCCACTTGATGCGCTTAAAATTTATGAAGGCGGTTTAGGTATCTGGGGTGCAATTTCACTTGGTGCTTTGGCTGCCTGGTTTGGCTATCGAAAGCGCGCTAAAAGTTTAGAGTTACCGAGTTTTCGCTTATTTCTAGATGCTCTTGCACCTGGGATTTTAATTGCACAAGCAATTGGGCGAATCGGAAATTGGTTTAATGGCGAACTTTTCGGCCGGCCATTTTCTGGGCCTTGGGCTCTTGAAATACCACTGGCTAAACGCCCGATTGGCTATCTCAAATATGAAAGTTTTCATCCGACTTTTCTATATGAAGCGATTTGGTGCCTTTTGATAGCAGCGCTGCTGATTTGGCTTACGCCTAAGCTAAAAGCAGGTCAAAGTTTTGCTATTTACGTCGCGCTTTACTGTGTGGGCAGATTTGCCATTGAATCTCTACGTATTGATGATGCAAACACAATCTTAGGCTTGCGGGTTAATTTATGGACTGCGCTGGTCGTAGGAGTAATTGCGTGCGCGGTAGCACTCCGTTTCGCACGGCATAAAGCAGATCAGATCGGGTAGTATCTAAATATGGCGTTAGAGGATGTTTACCAAAGAAACATGCATCACCGCACTCATCGTGCGGGCTGGTTGCGCGCTGCCGTTCTTGGTGCAAACGATGGTTTAGTTTCAACCGCCTCGTTGATGATCGGTGTTGCCGCTGCC
>CANLAY010000118.1 GCA_947488635.1 Candidatus Nanopelagicaceae bacterium | reverse complement strand
GCAGGTGGCTTACCTAACCAAGTCGCCAAACCATTTTCGGCCGTCAAAGTTGCTTCACAATTTACGCCGATGAATGAATAACGTGACCATGCTCCACCATGTTCGGCCGATTCCAATAGAAAAGTAGCTGGTCGGTTAGCGCCGAGTTTGCGATAGACGGCAAGTGGCGTTTCGCCATCGGCTAACAATTTACGCGATACTGGAACTACATTGAAGTTGCGGGCATATTCACGAAATTCGGCTAATTGCATCCTTACTACTCGCCGATCAATTCATTGTTAAAACAGGTGCGCTCGCCGGTATGACAGGCAGCGCCAACTTGTTCTACTTTGATTAAAATTGCATCGCTATCGCAATCTAGCGAAACTGAAATTACCTTCTGTGTGTGGCCTGAAGTAGCACCCTTTATCCAAAGTTCATTACGTGAGCGAGACCAGTACGTTGCTTCTTTAGTTTTTAGCGTTTGAGTCAGCGCTTCATGATTCATATAAGCCAGCATCAAAACTTCACCAGTTAGCGCATCTTGAGCAATCGCTGGAATTAAGGCGCTGGGATCACTAAACCGAGCCATTAACTCAGCCGGAAACTCGATTGCGCTCATTGGGCAATTCTGCCCTACGTGAGTGCGCTGGTGCGAACCGAATAGCCTTGCTGGCTCAAATAGCGCTTAACATCACCGATGCGATGAATGCCGAAGTGAAAAACACTGGCTGCCAATAACGCATCGGCGCCGGCATCAAGTGCTGCTGCGAAATCAGATAACGTCCCTGCCCCACCACTTGCAATCAATGGCACATTTGCAACTTGGCGAACAGCTTTGATCATGCCAATGTCATAGCCCGCTCGAGTGCCATCGGCATCCATGGAATTCAGCAAAATTTCGCCAACCCCTAGTGCGCAAGCTTTTTCGACCCAAGCTAAAGCATCTAGGCCAGCGCTCTCGCGTCCGCCATGTGTAGTTACTTCAAAACCAGAAGGGGTATTTGCGCGACGAGCATCAACGGATAAGACCAAAACTTGCGAACCGAATCGATCAACAATTTCAGAGATTAACTCGGGCCGAGTGATCGCGGCAGTATTTATCGAGATCTTATCCGCGCCTGCTCGTAGCAAGTTGTTTACATCAGCCACACTTCGAATGCCACCACCTACAGTTAGTGGAATAAAGACTTGTTCTGCAGTGCGTGCCACAACATCAAGAGTTGTTGATCGGTTCATATTGCTTGCTGAAATATCGAGAAATGTTAACTCGTCAACACCCTCTAAGTTATAAACTTTCGCCATCTCAACTGGATCGCCGGCATCTACTAAATCGGTGAAGTTAACTCCCTTTACGACGCGACCTTCGGTTACATCAAGGCACGCAATAACTCGACTAGCTAATGTCATTTCTTAAAACTTTCCATTTGCAATGGCCAACGCTTCGGGCAGTGTGAAAGCGCTGGCGTAGAGAGCTTTGCCGACGATGGAACCTTCGACGCCAATTTCAGTTAACTCTGCAATTGCGGCGATATCGGCCAAGGATGAAACGCCACCACTTGCGACGACTGGCGCTTTGGTTGCAGCACAAACTGATTTTAATAACTCCAGATTAGGCCCAGTTAACGTGCCATCTTTTGCCACATCGGTAATGATGTAACGAGCGCAACCATCGCGATCTAGTCGTTCAATAGTTTCAAAAAGTTCGCCGCCCTCTTTAGTCCAGCCGCGCGCTGCCAGAGTTGTGCCGCGCACATCAAGACCAACTGCAATGCGGTCGCCATATTGTTTAATCACTTTAGCTGTCCATTCGGGGTCTTCAAGAGCGGCAGTTCCTAAATTCACTCGAGTGCAGCCAGTTGCTAAAGCACGCTTTAACGATTCATCATCACGAATACCGCCAGAAAGTTCGACCTTAATATCTAAAGCCGCAACTACTTCGGCCAAAAGCGTGGCATTGCTGCCCCGGCCAAAGGCGGCATCAAGGTCAACCAAGTGCAGCCATTCGGCGCCGGCTGCTTGAAACTCCAGCGCAACTGCAAGTGGTGCGCCATAAATACTCTCTTTATCAAGTGCGCCTTGAACTAAGCGAACTGCGCGACCATCTTTAACATCGACGGCAGGTAGAAGTTCTAATTTTTTCACAGGCTCTTACTCCAGTTCGAAATCAATTTAAGTCCAGCATTGCCAGATTTCTCTGGATGAAACTGCGTGGCAGTCAGTGCACCATCTTCAACTGCAGCTAAAAATGGTTCGCCATATTCAGACCAGGCTTGATATTGCCCAACTGGCGCGGTTGCTGCATATGAATGCACAAAATAAAAACTTTCATTTTCCACCCCGGCAAAAATTGTTGATCCAGGCGTTGTTGAAACGGTATTCCAGCCCATGTGCGGCAAGATCGGTGAGTTTAATTTTTTAACCATACCTGACCAAATTCCAACACCTTGGTGAGCACCATTTTCAGCGTGCTCTAACCCGCTCTCAAAAAGTATTTGCATGCCGATGCAGATGCCTAACGTTGGGCGACCGAGTGCAACACGTTCACGTGCAATCTCATCGCCGGCGACACTTTTAAGTCCGCTCATACAGGCAGCAAATGCACCAACACCCGGGATAACCAAACCAGTTGCTTCGAGGGCAACTTTGCGATCAGCAGTTACAACTACATCATGACCAGAGGTCGCAAATGCGCGTTCTGCTGAACGTAGATTTCCGGAGCCGTAATCAAGAATTGCAATCAATGATGGCCTACAACGAACCTTTAGTTGATGGAATTCCAGAGACGCGACCATCTAATGAAACTGCATCGCGCAATGCACGCGCTACAGCTTTGAATTGTGCTTCAAAAACGTGGTGCGCATTGCGACCTTCGAGAACGCGGATGTGAAGCGCGATGTGCGCCTCAGCCACAATTGATTCCCAGATATGTTTTCCAAGAGTGGTATCAAAAGTTCCGATTAACTCAACGATCTCTGGTTGACGGTGTACTAAATATGGTCGACCCGAGAGATCAACAGCTGCTTGAACCAATACTTCATCGAGAGGAACCATGGCATCACCGAAGCGACGGATGCCAACTTTATCGCCAAGTGCTTCACGCAGCGCTTGACCGAAAGCGAGTGAGGTATCTTCAACTGTGTGGTGAGAATCAACATCAACATCACCTGTGGTCTTGACCGTTAAATTAAAACCAGAGTGCTTACCAAGTTGCGAGAGCATGTGATCGAAAAATGGCACACCGGTATCAACGTTGATTGAGCCATCGCCATCTAAATTTAATTCGACGAGGACATGAGATTCCTTAGTCTTTCGTTCGACTCGGGCAGTTCTCATTCACTTATCTCCTTCTGCTAGTACTTCGGTGAGGGCCGATAGAAATGCTTGATTTTCGGCAGCAGTGCCGATGGTTACGCGAAGTTGACCTAATAATCCCACATCTCGAATCAAGATGCCGCGATCTAGCAACTTCTGCCAGATCTGATCTGCCGGTTGCTTAAAGCCACCAAAGAGCAAAAAGTTGGCCGCACTCGGCGTGATATTTAAACCTAACTTGCTTAACCCAGCCTGCACGATCTCGCGCTGGCTGATCAAGGTATCAACGCCAGCTAAGAGTTCATCTGCAAAAG
>CANLAY010000117.1 GCA_947488635.1 Candidatus Nanopelagicaceae bacterium | reverse complement strand
GCGTTAGTGATTCATGATCGGGATTCGCACGAAGATGTACTTTCAATTTTGCAAGAGGTGGGCGCTCCTGAAACGACTATATTTCACTGTTATTCAGGCGATGCCGCCATGGCCAAGATCTGTATTGAACGTGGCTATATCTTGTCATTCGCCGGCACTATTACTTTTAAGAATGCACCTGAATTGCGCGAGGCCGTGAAATTAGTTCCGATAGATCAACTGATGGCTGAAACTGATTCACCATTCTTATCGCCAATGCCCAATCGCGGTGCACTAAATGTGCCTGCTCAAGTGGCAACAGTAATTCGGGCAATGGCAGCCGAACGCGGTGATGATTTAGCCAAACTCGCAAATGCGCTAACTGCTAATGCCGAACGAGCATTTGGAAAGTTTAACTAATGTCGTTACTAGGGGCTGCTGAAATTCGCGAATTAGCTGAGTTGTTAGATCTGCGACCAGCAAAATCACTTGGCCAAAACTTCGTAATTGATGGCAATGTTTGCCAGAAAATCGTGCGCGTTGCAGGCGTGACGGCCGATGACATCGCACTTGAGATTGGCCCTGGGTTAGGTTCGCTCACACTGGCGCTTCTGGAAGTTACCTCTAACGTGATTGCAGTTGAAATTGATCAGCGCTTGGCTGATCGCTTACCAATCACAGTTGCTGAACATAAAGATTCAGATTACAAATTAACCGTCATAAATACCGATGCTCTTGCTCTTCGAGAATTACCTGTTGCACCAACAGTGTTGGTCGCTAATTTGCCTTACAACGTTTCAGTCCCGGTGTTGCTACACCTACTAGAAATTCTGCCTTCGCTAAATACTGGCGTAGTAATGGTGCAAGCCGAAGTTGCTGATCGCCTAGCTGCTAAACCAGGCACCAAGGAATATGGAATTCCTTCGCTAAAAGCTTCCTGGTGGGCGCAAGTAAGTGGTGCGGGCTCGGTTTCACGCTCTATCTTCTGGCCAGTACCTGGCGTTGATTCGAAGTTAGTAAGTTTTAAGCGCCACGAAACACCAGGCGATGAGGTTATGCGCAAAGGTGTTTTCCAATTAGTTGATGCCGCATTTGCCCAACGTCGCAAAATGTTGCGGGCTGCGCTATCTGGCATCTTCGGCAGCTCAGCAAAAGCCGAAGCAGTCCTAATTGCCGCTGGTATTGATCCAACGTTGCGCGGTGAATCTTTATTAATTGATTCTTTCTGTGCCATCTATAACGCCAGCCAAAGCGTCAAGTAGAGTTCAATCGTGGCCACAAATTCAGTAACTGTTCGCGTTCCTGCGAAAGTTAATCTGCAACTTTCAGTTGGCCCGCGGGAAAACGATGGCTTTCATGGTTTGGTCACAGTTTTTCAAGCAATTTCAATTTACGATGATTTAACTATTACTCACGCAGCACCTGGCTCAGGTTTATCTCTTTCAATCACTGGTGATCACATTGCTGGTGTGCCGGCTGATGAAACAAACTTAGCAGTCAAAGCGGCTCAAATTATTGCTAAAACATATGACGTTGAAATTGATGCCACTATGCAGATTCATAAAACTATTCCGGTTGCTGGCGGAATGGCTGGCGGAAGTGCAAATGCTGCAGCTGCAATTGTGGCCATCGATGCGCTTTATTCGTTAGGTATGACTCGCGAAGAGATGGTGAAAGTTGCTCGCCAACTAGGTAGCGATGTGCCGTTTATGTTAAATGGTGGCACTGCAATTGGGCGCGGTCGCGGTGATGAACTAACTGCAGCGCTCTCAAGAGGCACTTACCATTGGGTTTTAGCGTTATCTTCGGCCGGGCTATCAACGCCATCTGTTTACGCCGAGTGTGATCGATTACGTGCTGGCTTAACAATTGCGAATCCACAAGCCAGCGATAAATTAATGCAATCACTATTAGCTGCTGATGAAATTTCAGTTGGTAAAAATCTAGTCAATGATTTACAGAGTGCAGCTTGTTCGCTGCGGCCAGCGCTACGTTTAATTCTCGATGTCGGTCAAGAATATGGCGCGTTAGGTGGAATCGTTTCTGGTTCAGGGCCAACAGTTGCGTTTTTAGTTTCTGATGAAGAAGCTGGTTTAGATTTAGCAGTAGCACTTACTGCCAGTGGAGTTGTTGGAAGTGTGGCAAGAGCGACTGGGCCAGTGCCCGGTGCTCGAGTTATTGAAACGCGTTAACTAATTTACTAAGCAGTCGCGCTAAATCAATCTGTTCTTCTTTTGTTAGCGCCGATAACAATTCTTCTTCGCGCCCAAGTAGATCTTCCATCGCGGTATCAACTGCGCTCATGCCAGTTTTCGTTAAGGTTACTAAGCTACCGCGGCCATCGGCAGGATCGGGTTCGCGCGTGATTAGTTTTAACTCTTCTAATCGATCAAGCCGATTAGTCATAGTGCCACTTGTTACTAAGGTTTCAGCCATTAACGCGCTAGGGGATAGTTGATAAGGCGATCCTGCGCGTCGAAGTACGGCAAGAACATCAAAGCCCCAAGTTTCTAGATCAGCAAATGCGCTTCGACGAGTGATATCTAGTTGGCGTGAAATTCTAGTTACGCGACTTAGTACCGCTAATGGCGCGAGATCGAGATCGGGGCGCTCTGATTTCCAGGCCGCAATCAGGCGGTCTACTTCATCGCGCATTTTTACCCCCGCCCCTTGCTAATTTTCTTGGCAATTTTCTTAAGAAATCTCGCTATGGGCAAGGTTAATGGTCAAAAGCAGTCCCTCGGATGAGGGAGAATACGGGTTCCGCCATTGTGTAGTGGCTAGCACATGGGCCTTTGAAGCCCAGGGTCCAGGATCGATACCTGGTGGCGGAGCGACCGCGAGTGAAACCGAAGTTAGAATTAAGGCCTGACTAGCAGCAAGGGAGTATCTCTTGGATTGTGCAATTGTCTTAGCCGCTGGCGAAGGCACCCGCATGAAATCTGCAACTCCTAAAGTCTTACATGAAATCGCTGGGCGTTCGTTACTTGGACATGTTCTAGCTGCAGTATCTGAAATAAACCCCGCTCAACTATGTGTGGTTGTTGGTGCTGGCCGCGAAGCAGTTGAATCACACTTAAAGGAAATCGCGCCAACAGCAAAAACTGTTTTCCAAGATCGCCGTGGTGGTACCGGGCACGCAACTCAATTAGCGCTGGCTGAAATCAAAGTTTCGGGCACGGTAATTATTTTGGCGGGCGATACCCCGATGCTAACTGGCGCTTCACTAAAAGAATTAGTAGCTGCGCACAAAGCAACAGGAGCCACAGCATCAGTTCTAACTGCCGAACATCCTGACCCAACTGGTTATGGTCGCATTATTCGCGCAGATGATGGCACCTTATTGCGCATCGTTGAAGAGAAAGATGCCGATGAGGATCAGAAGATGATCTTTGAAATTAACTCAGGTGTGTATGCATTCGATTTCGCCAAACTTGCTGGTGCAATCAACAAGCTAACTGCAGCAAATGCCCAAGGTGAACTGTATTTAACTGATGTAATCGAAATTTTGCGCAACGAAGGTGGAACCATTGGCGCCGTTCTAATTGAAGATTTCGTTGAAACTCTTGGCGTTAACGATCGCTACCAATTAGCCGAAAGTGCTGCGATGTTGCGTGATCGAATCAATGAAGG
>CANLAY010000116.1 GCA_947488635.1 Candidatus Nanopelagicaceae bacterium | reverse complement strand
GCAGACTTAACTTGCGCCATTGGTCGTGCCATTCTGGGTCAGCTGGCTTTGAAACAACTTTAGGAGCTGCAATAAATCGTTGATCTGCAACGCGATAGGTATCAACTGTTGCCATACGCGGATCAATCACAATTTGAGTTTTAGCTGAAACAATCAAGGCATTAATTGGGCGTGAAAGCGTAGTGCGGCCAATAACTACAACCGTTTCGGGGGCCAAGTTCTTGCGAATTGCCGGGGAAGCTAAGAAAAGTGCGGCATGCGAAATCGCTTCTGGAAAAGAGAGTAGATCTTCAGCAATTACGGGCCACTCTAAATCGGTAGCAATTTCGGAAACTTCAGCAACAGTTAAGCCACCACGATCATGCCCGATGACTAATACGCCTCTACTGGTATTTACTTTCAAAGTTCCGGCGGATTTACCTGTCGGTTTAACTCTTGGGGCGACTTTGATTTCATTCAACCAGTTACTGTCTTCATCAGGAAGCAATGGTTCTTCGAATTGTAAATTTAAATGCACTGGGCCTCGGTGCAACGAATCAAGTGGAAGTTCGAGTGGGAATACTCCCCCAGAAACATCAGCAAAATAACGCACAGCATTACCAAAGATGCGAGCTTGCTCTGTTGTCTGATTGGCACCAGTGCGTCGCAAAATTGCTGGACGGTCTGCAGTTAGAACGAGCAATGGCACATTGCTGTGATGTGCCTCTAGTACTGCAGGGTGATAGTTCGCCACTGCAGTGCCACTTGTGCAAACAATTGGTACTGGGCGAGAACTCGCTTTTGCCAAACCTAAAGCAAAATAAGCAGCCGATCGTTCATCAATGCGAATATGTAACTTTAGAAAACCTTTTTCAGCTGCGGCATACATGGCCAGTGATAACGGTGCGTTGCGCGATCCTGGTGAAATTACGGCATCAGTAATGCCAGCTTCAATTAATTGGCGAACAACTACGCGGGCAAGAGAAGTGGAAGTATTCACCAGTTCCAGCCTCTCGCTTTAACTTCACTTTCAGCACCAGCATAAAAAGCACGCTTTGTGCGCTCTTTCCACCAAGTTAACCGCTCAACTGGAACAGCATACTTCGCTAACAAATCGGCGTCTGGCGAAACTGAATGAACGGCTAGTTCGCCATTTTTTAATGGCAGCCCTGCGATATCCGCGCTCAATAACTGGCCAGTTGCTAAACCACACGCATAATCAAGCGATGGCAACGAAGCGGCAAGTTGTAAGCCATAACTAATTCCAACTGCGCTATCTAAAGCACTTGATACCACCATCGGTAATTTGTGATGAGCGCCGATTTCGCGAGCGCGAGTTATTCCACCGAGAGGCGCAGCCTTTAACATCAAAATATCAACAGCGCCTTGTAGATCAATTGCGAAGGGATCTTTCGCTTTGCGAATTACTTCGTCACCAGTAATTTTAAAATCAACTACTAGTTTTTCCTTTAATTGACGAAGTTCTTCTAGCGTGGCACATGGTTGCTCGACATATTCCAGTGGGCCTACTTCTTCATAAATTTCATAAAGAGCAATTAGTGCTTCAGCAACGTTCCAGCCACCATTAACATCTAGTCTTAGTTTGGCCTTAGGCAGAAGTGCTCGAACTCGAGCAACTCGCACAATATCTTCGCCTAAGTTTTCACCAACTTTAATTTTCACGGTGTCGCAACCAGCAAAAGATTGCAGTAACTCTTCAATCTCTTTCGCGCTATTTAAGGCGGGCAGAGTCGCATTAACTTTGATAAAGCCGCGGTGCGCCATTGGCGCTGGGTTCGTTGCTGCATCTATGGCACTTAGTAGCCACGTCGAACTTTCACGATCGTCATACTCAAGAAATGGCGCAAATTCGCCCCAGCCAGCCGGGCCTTGAAATAGTGCAACTTCGCGCACAGTGATGCCACGAAACTTACTTTTTAACGGCAGCGCAACTACCTGCATAGAAGCAAGTAATTGATCAATCATTTGGGTTAGTTACGGACGCTTAGGGAATTTGCCAAAATCAGGAGCGCGCTTTTCTTTGTAAGCGTCGCGACCTTCTTGACCTTCTTGAGTCATATAGAACAACAAGGTGGCATCGCCGGCTAGTTGCTGCACGCCGGCTAAACCATCATCGGCGGCATTCATGCTGGCCTTAAGCAAGCGAAGTGCCATTGGTGAATTGCGTAGCATTTCGCGACACCAGGAAACTGTTTCAGCTTCTAATTCAGCCAGCGGCACGACGGTATTGATCAAACCCATCTGCAGCGCTTCTTGCGCATCGTATTGACGAGTCATAAACCAAATTTCGCGAGCTTTTTTCTGGCCCACACTGGCTGCTAGTAAACCAGAACCATAACCACCATCGAAGGAACCAACCATTGGGCCGGTCTGACCAAAGAGTGCGTTATCTGCTGCAATTGTTAAATCACAGACCACATGTAAAACATGTCCGCCACCGATTACCCAACCAGCAACCATGGCGACAACTGGTTTAGGAGTGCGACGAATTTGTACTTGTAGATCTAAAACATTTAGTCGTCCGATACCTTGCTTAGCAAGGTCATCATCACCCAAGTAACCATCATCACCGCGAACGCTGATATCGCCGCCTGAACAAAATGCCTGAGTGCCTTCGCCAGTGAAAATAATTACGCCGACTTCAGTGTTGTCACGCGCTAGATCAAATGCGCTCTTTAGCTCAGCCAAAGTCTGTGGGCGAAATGCGTTATGAACTTCTGGGCGATTGATCGTGATTTTTGCCATGCCATCGCCAACTACATATTTGATATCTTTGAAGTTCTCGCCACCTGGAGCGGTTGTCCACTTCGGAATCTCGCGACTTCCAAAATCTCGCTTAATTGGCTTGCTCATTTTTCCTCCAGGAAGTGAAAGCTTGGTCTAGGAGCGATAGCCTACGGGCGATATGGATACCAAGTCACAACGAATAGTGAGCCCAATCGACGGGGCGTGGTCAACCACACAGATTATGGCCAGCCTTGCTAAGGCCTTAGTTTCCGATGGCCCAGCGCTTGGCTTTGGCGCTACAACTAGTACTGAGGTTGGGGCAAAGACGGCTGTTCTAGTTACCTCCACTGGCAGCACTGGTGCCAACAAGGAAATTTCACTTAGTGCAGGTGCACTGCTGGCTTCTGCCAAAGCTTCCAACAAATTTTTGCAGGCAAACTTTGGTGAAACTTGGTCACTACTGCTGCCACTTACACATATTGCGGCCGTCAATGTTTTAGTTCGCAGTTTAGAACTTGGCACTATTCCAATTAATTTAATTGGTCATGACGGTGAATATCCGCATGTTGATTACACCGCTATTGTGCCAACTCAACTTTATAACGCACTAAACGGTGATGATCGTTTACTAAAGCATCTACAAAGTGCAAAGGCAGTTCTAGTTGGTGGCGCTGCCCTGCCTGCTGAACTACAAGTGCAAGCGACTAACGCTGGAATTAAAATCGTGACAACTTATGGCATGTCTGAAACTTCAGGTGGATGTGTTTATAACGGCGTTCCTCTCGAAGGCGTACAGGTGGCGATATCTGATGCTGGATTTATTAAAGTTTTGGGTCCGGTTCTAGCCAGTAATTTAGATTTAGATTCACAGAATTGGTTTGTAACAAGTGACCGCGGT
>CANLAY010000115.1 GCA_947488635.1 Candidatus Nanopelagicaceae bacterium | reverse complement strand
TCTTGAAGAAGCTTATGAAGCAAAACATAAGAAGGCACCTGAGTCACTGGCTGATGTTAATTGCCCAGCTTGTGGCAATAAAGGTCAGTTCACCACACCGAAACAATTTAGCGGTTTGTTGAAAACATATCTTGGACCAGTTGAAGATGAATCAGGTTTGGCTTATCTACGCCCAGAAACTGCGCAAGGTATTTTCATTAACTTTGATCAGGTTATGACCACCTCACGTAAGAAGCCACCATTTGGTATTGGCCAGATCGGTAAATCTTTCCGTAATGAAATCACGCCCGGAAACTTTATTTTCCGTACGCGCGAATTTGAACAGATGGAAATGGAATTCTTCGTTGTACCTGGCACCGATGAAGATTGGCACCAATACTGGATCGATTACCGCCTTGCTTGGTATAAAGATCTCGGAATTAATCCAGATCGTCTACGTATTTATGATCATCCGAAAGAGAAGCTTTCACATTACTCAAAGCGCACCGCAGATATTGAATATAAGTTTGAATTCGCAGGCACTGAGTGGGGCGAGCTTGAAGGCATTGCAAACCGCACCGATTTCGATCTAAAAGCACACTCGGCCGCCTCAGGTAAGGATCTTTCTTACTTTGATCAAGAGAAAAATGAGCGTTGGACTCCGTTCGTAATTGAGCCAGCAGCAGGTGTAGATCGCTGCGCACTTACTTTCTTGATGGATGCTTTTAGCGAGGATGAAGCTCCAAATTCTAAAGGCGAGATGGAAAAGCGCACTGTGCTTAAGTTTGATCATCGCATTGCACCAGTGAAGGTGGCCGTTTTACCGCTCTCACGTAATGCTGATTTATCTCCAAAAGCTCGCGATCTTGCAACTGCTCTGCGCAAGAATTGGAACGTAGATTTCGATGATGCTGGAGCAATCGGTCGTCGTTATCGTCGCCAAGATGAAATCGGAACTCCATATTGCATCACCATTGACTTCGAAACTCTCGATGATAACGCTGTAACAATTCGCGATCGCGACACAATGGCGCAAGAACGAATCAGCATCGATCAGGTGGAGTCATGGTTAGCACCACGTCTGCTGGGTTGCTAAAACCGCTGCGTTTGCCACTGGCAACTGGCGATCACTTTATTGATCCGCCGGTTGTATTGGCACCAATGGCCGGTATTACTAACTCCGCTTTTCGCATGTTATGTCGCGAACAAGGAGCCGGCTTATTTGTTTCCGAAATGGTTACCGCTCGCGCGCTACTAGAACGACGCCCAGACACCTTGCGCATGATCGCACCAGGTGCTGGCGAGTGGCCAAGGTCTGTGCAACTTTATTCAACTGATCCACACACTATGCGAGCTGCTGTGACCATGATGGGTAAAGAGAATTTAGCTGATCACATTGATATGAATTTTGGTTGTCCAGTTCCAAAAGTAACTCGTAAAGGTGGCGGGGCAGCACTGCCATACAAGCGCAATCTCTTTACTTCAATCGTGGGAGCAGCCGTTGAAGCTGCCAAACCATTTGGAATTCCAGTAACTGTAAAAATGCGCATTGGCATCGATAGCGATCACGAAACATATTTAGAGGCGGCGACTTCGGCTGCCAACTTAGGTGTGGCCTGGGTTGCATTACATGCTCGTACCGCCCAACAGATGTATGAAGGAAAAGCTGATTGGTCAGCAATTACGCAGTTAGTTGAGCACTTAAAACCAACTGGGGTACCGGTTTTAGGCAATGGCGATATTTGGTCAGGTGCCGATGGCCTAGCGATGGTCGCTGAAACTGGCTGTGCTGGCGTGGTTGTCGGCCGTGGCTGTTTAGGCCGACCTTGGTTATTTGCTGATTTAGTCGCATCTTTTTCTGGAACACAGAGCAAAGCGCTGCCCACACTTTTTGAAGTTCGCGAAGTTATGTATCGCCATGGTGAACTAATCGTTGATTACTTTGAAAATGAAGATCGTGGTTGTCGCGATCTGCGCAAACATATGGCTTGGTACTTAAAGGGTTTCCGCGTCAATAGCGAACTCCGTCGCCAATTCGGCATGGTTGGCTCACTGGCTGAGCTACGTGGATTGCTTGATCAATTAGATGATCAAGCGTATCCAGTTGAAGTTAGCGAAAAGCCACGAGGTCGCACAAGCCATGGTCGCCCAGTTACTTTGCCAGATGGCTGGTTGTTAGACCCAGATGAAATTGTCGAGATCGAACTCGAAGATATGTTCTCGGGTGGCTAATGTTTCTTTTTAAACTAGTGCGCAGAGCAATTGCTTTTTTACTTCTCCTGGTGATTGTGATTCCGGTATTTGCAATCGGTAAAACTTGGTATGCCGCAAATAATCCAACAATTCGCAACGGCGATGTCATCGTAGTTTTAGGTGCTGCGCAATTAGATGGTCGGCCGGGATTAGTTTTAGAAGCCCGACTGACCGAAGCAAAGCGAATTTATGATTTAGGTTTAGCTAAGAAGATTATTACCGTCGGCGGTGGCGCACCTGGTGATCGCACAACTGAAGCTGCAGCTGGTCGTGTGTGGTTAATGCAAAATGGCGTTAAGTATGCAAATATCACAGCACTTGAAAAAGGTCGCGATACTTTAAGTTCGACCAAGTTATATGCCGCTGAAATGCGTGAGCGAAAAATAAAAAATGTAATTATCGTCTCTGATCCATTTCATTGTTTGCGATCTATGACAATGGCTAATGATCGGGGCTTAATTGCAACCTGCTCACCTGTTCAAGGCGGCCCAAATGCCTTGGAAAAGAGCGGATTTAAGTATTTAATGCGCGAAGCGGGCGCCTATTTGGCCTATATAACACTTGGTCGGCGTGGAGTTCAGATCAGTGATCATTTACCTTCGGACAACATTCTCAATAAGGTAGCGCCATGAGCGAATTGATCGGTTACACCGCACGCGATCAAGAACGTTTCCTTGATGAACCAGCTAAACGAGCCGGTCGCACCGAATTTATGCGCGATCGAGCTCGGGTAATTCACTCTGCAGCGCTGCGTCGGCTCGCTGCAAAAACTCAAGTAGCAGTTCCTTGGGAAAATGACTTTCAACGTACTCGACTTTCACATTCATTAGAGTGCGCCCAAATTGGCCGTGAACTTGGTGAATCACTAGGTGCGGATCCTGATTTATTAGAAACTTCATGTTTAGCCCACGACTTAGGCCATCCACCTTTTGGCCATAATGGTGAAGAAGCTTTGGCCGAACTTGCTAAAGATTGTGGCGGCTTTGAAGGTAACGCGCAGAGTTTTAGATTGCTAACTCGAATTGAAGCTAAGAGTGTTGATGCCAATGGCAAAACCGTGGGCTTGAATTTAACTCGTGCTTCACTTGATGCGGCAACAAAATATCCATGGGCTCGAAGTGAGAACCCACGTAAATATGGTGTCTACAATGACGATGTTGAAATCTATAAGTGGATGCGCGAAGGCGCGCCAGCCGGTATACGATGCATCGAAGCCCAGATCATGGATTGGTCAGATGATTGCTCTTACTCAGTCCATGATTTAGAAGATGCCATAGTTGCCAATCAGATTAAAGTTTCTAACTTTCGTAGCGACTTCGCTGAATTATTTAAAGTTATGAGCATCGACTACGGTAGTGATGCAACCGAGAACGAAGTTGAATCAGCCCTAACTAGGTTAGAGGCGCTTTCTTGTTGGCCAAAGAACTTCG
>CANLAY010000114.1 GCA_947488635.1 Candidatus Nanopelagicaceae bacterium | reverse complement strand
GGTTATTCAACACCAGCCTCTTTTGCAGACGCTAACCCCGCGGTTCAAGCAATCGCGACAGATTTAGATATTGCAAATAACTTGCAAAACGTCGACATAATCCATAGCCACACTTGGTATGCCAACATGGCTGGTCATTTTGGTGCATTGCTTTATGGTGTCCCCCATGTAATTACGGCTCACTCGCTCGAACCGCTTCGTCCTTGGAAAGCTGATCAACTTGGCGGCGGTTATCAGATTTCATCGTGGGCTGAAAAGAGTGCTTACGAATCTGCCGATGCCATCATTGCCGTTAGCGATGGCATGCGCGCCGATGTTCTAGCTGCATATCCAAACGTTAATCCAACCAAAGTTGTCACGATTCGTAATGGAGTTGATGTAGATCGGTTTAAACCAACAACCGATAAAACGCTATTAAATGAACTAGGAATTACTGGCCGATATGCAATCTTTGTTGGTCGCATTACTCGCCAAAAAGGATTAGCGCATTTATTGCGAGCTTGGCAGAAGGTGCCAGCCGAATATGGCTTAGTCCTTGCGGCAGGCAGCCCTGATGAAGAAACGATTGGCAACGAAGTAAAAGCTTTAATCGAAGAACTTCAGAAGACTCGACCAAATGTAATTTGGATCCCCGATATGTTGCCGCATGAAAAACTCTGTGCACTACTAACTTCGGCAGATCTATTCATTTGCCCTTCTATCTATGAACCACTGGGTATTGTTAATCTCGAAGCGATGGGCTGTGAAACTGCAGTCCTAGCAACTCGAGTTGGTGGAATTCCAGAAGTTGTCACAGATGGCAGTACCGGCAAACTCGTAAATTACTCTGGCGATGGCGCTGCTCTTGAGCGTGATTTAGCTGCAGCAATTATCGAGTTAATGAAAGAACCAGAACTTCTTAAGAAATATGGTGAGGCAGGTCGCAAGCGTGCAGCTGCCGAATTTGGGTGGCCAGCAGTTGCTCGCGCTACCCTTGCGCTCTATCAATCGCTAATTAAATAGCGCTGATTAACTTAAGGAAACCATGTCCCGTCGCGCCTATTTTCACTTCGCTGTATCAGGTCTTTTTTGGGGAATTCCTTATCTTCTAATGAAGGTAGCAGTTGCTGATATTCCGCCTACCGTAATCGTTTGTGGTCGAGTACTTATCGGTGCTGCAATCTTGATTCCGCTAGCTATTCACCAAAAAGTTTTAATGGATGCCATACGTGGTTGGCGCTATGTTCTGCCTTACGCGATATTTGAAATGATGATTCCATGGATTCTAATTACTAATGCTGAAAAGAAGATTTCTTCAGGTTTAGCTGGACTATTAATTGCCACAGTCCCTATCTGGTCAACCATCTTTGCTTCAATGACAGGTGATAAGACGGTCTGGCATAGCAAGCGACTTGTTGGAATAATCGTTGGATTTATTGGCTTGATCGGTCTTGTCGGCTATGAAAGCATCGTTGGTGGTTCAGATCCACTATCAATTGCCATGATGCTGGTGACTGCAATCAGTTATTCATATGCCGTAAACATGATCTCGCAAAAAATGCCTGATGTTTCCGGAATAGCGATCAATGGTTTAGCGATGGTGTTTACTGCTGTTGCATATGCACCGCTAATGATTGTGCAATTTCCAGAAGTCAGCACAGTCTCTAAAGAATCAGCAATTTCGCTAATTGCACTAGGGGTATTTAGTACAGCGCTTGCCTTCATCTCATTCTTCATAGTTCTAAAGGAGATCGGGCCAGCTCGTGCCTCAATCGGAACTTATGTAAATACCGCAGTTGCAGTAGTCCTGGGCGTATTGATTCTTTCTGAGCCGCTAACTCCGGGAATCATTATTGGTTTGCCATTAGTAATGATTGGTTCGTTTTTGGCTAGTCGCAAGCCAGCAACAAACGCTTAACCCTTACCATTTAGCCATGAAGTTAATCGGGTCCACACAAAGCAAAAGGGCCGAAGCATTAGGCTCCGACCCCCTTGTCTAAATAGTTACTAATTAGCCCTCTTCGCTATAAAGATCATGCGAAATCATTACGGCTGAGTCCATATCCTTATTCTTTTCTAACCAAGCTTTCATCGCTGGGCTATCACCAATTGCATCATTTACGATGCCGTTATCGGTCAAGCTCTTGAAAGTTTGCAGCACAACTACGTTACCGACATCTTTTCCAGCATGTCCGCCCATCATTACAATTTCGCTAACGCCATTTTCTTTAAAGATTGCGGCAACTTCCTTCATTGACTTAATGAACTCACCACGCTTGCCTGTATGAGGTTTCCAAACTGTGATCTCGTAAGCTTTTCCCATATAACTCTCCTTTGAATTAGTTTTCTACGAATTTAACTTGGTATTGCTTAAGCGTGCTCTCCCCCAGTATGAGCAAACACCTTGTTCGTGATCTGCCAGTGTCCATCAAGTACGGAAAATGTGAAGTAATCGGTAAATGAGAGAGTGCCCCAGAAGCCACTCTCTTTGACTGTGGCAACAGCAACTGTTCCATCGATCTGAATATCTGTAATTTCAACTTTTAGTTGGCCGGCATCTGCTGGAGATTCGACCATCATTGCCACGAAACCAGCTTTATCAACGTCATAATCAACGCCACCCATAGTGCCGAACCAGCGAGCGCTTGCATGAAAGGCTTCATTTAACTTATCCGCGTTACCTTTTCCGGCGCCTTCAATATATAGATTTAGCAGTCTGGTAACTTCTTGTAGATCTTTGCTCATGTATTTCTCTCCTAGTCGCTGATCACGAAAATTGATCTGGGGCGATGAAAGTAACCCTCTTGAAATAGTTTAGAAAGGGCCGGGAAGTTAACAAGAAGTTAAATTAGAATCAATATGAAGGTAAATGTCTGATTTAGACACACTTAAATTAGTTTTCGGCGAAGCCCAATTTATCTAGCAACTTGGAATCGCGCTGCCACTCTTTAGATACCTTGATGTGTAGACCGAGGAAAATGCGGGCTTCAAGTTCGCGCTCAACATCTGCCCGAGCCCGCATGCCGATATCTTTTAATTGTGAACCTTGGTGGCCAAGTAGGATCGCGCGCTGTGAATCACGTTCAACGTGGATTGTCGCGTGGATATCGAAGAACGGACGACTGCCGGTTTTCTCGCGCTCAGACATTTCATCAATAGTTACCACGATTGAGTGTGGCAGTTCTTGACGCGCATCACGAAGAGCGGCCTCTCGAATTAATTCACAAATCAATTGCTCAACACTTTGGTCACTACGCATATTGGTTGGATAAAACTCGGGGCCTGGCTTTAACTGTTGCCCGATTAGCTTCTTTAACAAATCAATTTGCTCGTGAGTTGCAGCCGATACCGGCACGATTTCATCCCAAGTAAATTCCTTGGCCATCGCCATGATGCTGGCTAAGCGAGTAGCCAAATTCGCTTTGCTAATTAAATCCGTTTTAGTAACTAGGGCAATCTTTTTGCTGCGTGGGTGCTTAGCGATTTCATCAATAATGTATTGATCACCGGCACCAGATTCTTCATCGGCAGGTAAGCAGATAATAATTACATCGACGGAATCTAAACTCTCTTCAACTACTGCATTTAAACGCTTGCCTAGTAACGTCTTTGGCTTGTGTACGCCAGGGGTATCAACCAAGATGGCTTGGAAATCTGGTTCGTTAACAATGCCGCGAATTGCATGGCGAGTGGT
>CANLAY010000113.1 GCA_947488635.1 Candidatus Nanopelagicaceae bacterium | reverse complement strand
TTCTTAACAAAAAGAAAATTAGTTTATAAAAGCGTAAATTAGAGCGAGTCCACCCACAGTGCCCCAGAAAGCCATCGCCGCTTTAGAATTTAACTTCGCTGCAAGGGTCTTGTTAAAGGTGATCGCAAAGAGTACAAGCCCAGGAACAATCACAAATGCGCTATTGGTAACCACGTTTGGCTCATTTCGCTGATAGCTCCAGTTAATAAAACCAGTTGCTATGAGGGCGTAGGCCCACATGCGATAGTTATTTAAAATTTTAGAAATTCCCTTCAACCGGTAGGTAGTTTAATTCTAATCTCTGTTACAAAAAATTTGATCTAAATATAAAAAAAGAGGGAAGGCGGTTTCCCGCCTTCCCTCCTGCAAGATTAAGCTTGCAATTTATAACTTAGTGATCTTCCTTCATTCCTTCTGCCATTGACTTCATGCGTGCGATTTTTAGAATTGTGAGACCGAATACGCACTTAGCTAGAACGTCAGCGATTGTGTAACCAACCTGAACGGTTACGAATGATGATGATGAAGCATCGCCAACGATGTTGAAGATGTAAGCGATTGGGTATACGCCCCATGTTGCGATAAGTAGTAGACGCAAACGTCCTACAGTCTCTGCAACACCAGCTGGCTGGCGATCCAATGACTTGCCAAGCTCTACGAATAGTACGTAAAGGATGTATAGGAATGGGATTGTTGATAGAACACCGTAAAGAACCTGGGTGTTCTGATCGCTTGAAATTTCACCTGGGTAACCAAGCGCGATCATCGCAGCTGAAGCTGGGACTAGACGCATGATTAGTGAGCGAGAAACTTCGCTAGTTAGAGCAAGTACAGCAACTACTTCTACTAGTAGTAGCGGCACAGTTAGAAGCCAGTCAACGTAACGGTATGCCTCGTTGAATGCATCTTGAGATCCATCAAGCTTGACCATTCCATTTGCTGATGCATGCTTGAATGAATCAAAGATGCGTAGGTAGTGGTAGCCAGCGATGAATGTAACCATTGATGACATAACGAGAGCGTTACGGTACTTAGGTAGAACACGTTGCTGTGAAACTAGGGTGTAAATCGTGCAAGCGAGCATTGAAATTAGTCCAAACGAGAATACGTTATAGACCAAGTTCCATTGGTTGCTATCTAGTTGCATTTATTAGCCTCCGTGGGGCTTTGTAAAACCAGGCCTCGGACGAGGCTGGCGTTCTGATAGCTATCTAGTTGCCGTACGAGAAATCATATGAAAATCTCGTCTGGCTACCGAAGTTTTATCCGAACCAAGGTTAATGGTGCGCCTGATTTAGGGTTTTCGCAAGAATAAATGCGACTAATTCGCAACTTTTTTAATATTTTTTTGGCAGGTAGACTCTTAATCGTTGATCGAGGGTTATTCCAACGGGTTATCACTAGGTTTACAAAAACCTGAGTTACTATCAAAAAAGGACAAAAACGACACATGTCAGCTGCGACCAGATTGCGAATTCCGCAGGCAATGGCCGATGCGATATTGACCCAAGCCCGGGCCGAATACCCAAATGAGGCTTGTGGGGTAATCATCGGTCGCGACGGAATCGCTGAGCGCCTTAAGCCAATGTTCAATGCTGCGGCATCACCAACTTTTTACGAATTTGATCCGAAAGATTTGTTAGCTCTCCACCGCGAAGTTGATGATAACGATGAAGAAATAATTGTTATCTATCATTCACATACCGAGACCGAAGCGTATCCATCGCGTACAGATATCTCATATGCCGGTGAACCTGGTGCGCATTATGTATTGGTCTCTACTCGCGAAGAGATTGCACCTGCAACTGAATTTCGTTCTTATCGAATTATCGATGGCGTAGTTACCGAAGAACTAGTCGAATTTATTCTTTAAAGATCAAATTTAGCTGCACAGAAAAGTTTTATCCGAATTCAATTTGTATCAACAACCATAACCAGAGAGAATTAAGACATGAGCGCAACTGTTGAAGTCCGTATCCCAACCATTCTTCGTCCTTTTACTAAAGAGCAGAAGTTGGTCTCGGCAACCGGTGTTGATCTTGCTGCAGTTATTGCAGACCTAGATGCTCAATATCCAGGGTTAGCTGATCGCCTACTTGAAAATGGCGCACTACGACGCTTTATTAATATTTATGTAAACGATGAAGATGTTCGATTCATTGGTTCATTAACTGCGCAACTAAAGAGCGGTGACTCAATCACCATCTTGCCTGCTGTCGCTGGTGGCTAATAATGGCTCGTTTTGATTCCCTTGAAGATTCAGTTGGACACACTCCGCTAATTGGTTTACCCCGTCTTTCACCTGCACCAAATGTGCGGCTATGGGCAAAGATGGAAGATCGCAATCCAACTGGTTCAATTAAAGATCGCACCGCGATTTCCATGATCGATGCCGCCGAACGAGATGGTTTGCTAAAACCTGGTGCCACAATTCTGGAACCAACAAGTGGTAATACTGGAATTTCATTAGCGATGGCAGCAAAAGTTCGCGGTTATAAATTAATTTGTGTAATGCCTGAAAACACTAGCCCAGAACGTAGGCAACTGCTTGAAATGTGGGGCGCTAAAATAATTTCATCCCCTGCTGCAGGTGGCTCCAATGAAGCAGTACGTGTTGCGAAAGAATTAGCTGCGCAAAACCCAGAATGGGTTTTTCTCTATCAATATGGCAACCCAGCAAATACCGAAGCGCACTATCGCGGTACTGGTCCTGAGATTTGGCAAGATCTACCAACAGTTACACATTTTATTGCTGGCCTTGGAACTACTGGCACCTTGATGGGTGCAGGCAAATACTTACGCGAGCAAAATCCAGACATTGCAATCGTTGCAGCCGAGCCACGTTACGGCGAAGTTGTTTACGGGCTACGAAATATAGATGAAGGTTTTGTTCCCGAACTTTACGATGCATCAGTTTTAACTAGACGTTTTTCAGTCGGTGCTGAAGATTCAGTACGACGAGTACGAGATTTATTGGAAGTCGAAGGAATCTTTGCCGGAATCTCAACGGGTGCAATTTTGCATGCAGCCCTTGCCATGGGTAACGAAGCCATTGCAGCTGGAAAATCAGCCGATATCGCCTTTATTGTCTGCGATGCAGGTTGGAAATACTTATCTACTGGTATTTATGGGGCGGCCAGCGAGGCTGCTGCTGAAGGCCTAGATAAGCAGCTTTGGGCGTAAGCCTTCGTTTTTTTACCGCTCTTTTCACCTCGCCCGTTAGACTTCAACACATGAGTAACGCGCCTATCGGAATCTTTGATTCTGGCGTCGGCGGATTAACTGTGGCTCGCGCAATTCTTGATCAATTACCAAATGAATCCACTCTTTATATTGGTGACACAGCGCGTGGACCATATGGCCCACGTCCATTAGCCGAAGTACGTGAATTTTCACTAGAACTGATGGATTTTCTAGTCGCCCAAGGCGTGAAAGCAATTGTGATTGCATGTAACACTGCAAGTGCTGCCATGTTGCGTGATGCACGTGAACGTTATTCAATCCCGGTAATTGAAGTGATTCAACCGGCAGTACGACGCGCAGTTGCAGCAAGTCGCTCAGGTCGAATTAGCGTAATCGGAACTAGAGCAACCATTGATTCAGCTGCTTACTTGGATGCCTTCGCAGCGGCACCACATTTAGAGATCACCTCAATTGCTTGTCCTCGTTTTGTTGAATTTGTTGAGCGCGGCGAAACCTCTGGTGTTGAAATTACCAAG
>CANLAY010000112.1 GCA_947488635.1 Candidatus Nanopelagicaceae bacterium | reverse complement strand
GATCCAGCTGAGCAGCGCATTCGCCGCGAAGCTCGTCTAGCTGCTAAGTAGTTTGGACTAAGCGCTTTTTGCAAACTTAGCGCTGGCAACTATCGCAAGTGCTAATGCTGCAGGGATAAAGAGCGCTGTTCTAAGCGTTGTAGCATCTGAGATGAAACCAATAAATGGTGGTCCAACGATAAATCCAAAGTATGAAATTCCAGAGACCATCGCAACGGCTTGTGCTGGAGCCATTTGATTCGCAAATCGAGCGCTGGCCATCGAGCCAGCTGCACTAAAGAGAAGTGGGATTGCAACTGATAGGCCTGAACCCATCCAGAACCAACCAAAAATTGTTCCGGCCGTTGAATCCATTATCAAGCCAGTTGTCATGCCAATTGAAGCAATCAATCCCCCGCTTGCTAACACTTTCGCGGCTCCAAATTTTGTTGCTAAATAATCCCCAGAGAATCGACCAATAATCATCGTTGCTGAGAAGACCACATAAGGTACTGCGCTAACGAACGGAGATGCGCCATAAGTTTCGCGGGTTAATACTCCACCCCAATCCCCTACAGCGCCTTCGCCAATTGTTGAACAGAGACCAAATATTCCAAATAGCCAAATGATCGCAGGCCGATGCATTTTGGTCCCTGGTTCAATCTCATGAATATCAACTGATCCGGGTAACCAAAGATTTCGCACAACAAATGCCACAGTAGTTATGCCTATGCAAATGATTAATGTTTGCAAACTATAACTAACCTCAATTTGTGAACAAACTCCACCGATGATTCCCCCACTTAAGCCACCCAACGAAAACATTCCGTGAAAAACGCTCATTAATCTAAGCGAACTCTGATGTTCCAGCGAGACTGCGTGCGAATTCATCGCTACATCTTGCGTAGCCAATGTATAGCCAGCCAGGAAAGCAGTTACAGCAAACGCCCAAACAGAAAAGAATGCAAAACTCTGTAGCGTCCAAGCCAGAACCATCGCTAAAGAACCATAGAAAGCAATTGGTGAACTGCCATATTTTGCGCATATTTTTCCGGCCACTGGCAAGGCTGCAAATACGCCCAACGCACTGGCTAACAAGCACAGGCTCAGAGTTGAATTAGAGATTTCCAAGGCAGCCTTGATATCCGGAATTCTTGCGACAAAGGCACCTACTACTAGCCCGTTTGTAATAAAGGTGGCCGTGACTGCTAATCGCGCACGTTTTTGAACCTCGGTCAGCATAGCTTAAGGCTAGCAACATCCCTGGTCTTAAGTGAGCGACTTAAGAAGAGCGAATCACTGGGTGTCGGTAGTAGTAAAACTTAACCAGACATCATGCGGTAATTCAGGACTATCAGGTACTGGCAATCTGACTTCCGTGGCCTGGAAACCCAATTGTGAAATTGTTCTGCGCCAGAAAATTGCGGCCTTAACATTTTCTTCTTGAAATGAAATCTCCCAATTACCTACGAATGTCTGCAGGATCTCTGCAGCTGCTCTCGCGCCAATACCAGAGCGTCTGTATTTGGACCTAATGAAAAACTCTCCAATTACATGTGTGCCTGGCTTCGATTTGCGCACCAAAGCAAAGCCAACAATCTCGCCTCCGTTTCTGATCAGAAATGGCCAGTGCTCCTCGTAGGCGAGATAGGTTCGTAATCGATCATCGCGATAACGACCATCTGCCTGAGTCGCCGAGTCTCGATATGGTGACAGATCTTTCATATAGAGCTGCCAAAGATCAAGCAGTACTTCGGTCTCATCAGAGGTAGCAATATCTGCCGTGATGGACACTATTTGCTTAAGCCCTCGATAAAACTCAAGGAGTTAGCAAAAATCAATTCGCTGTCATGATCCAAGGTTGCAACGTGAAAACTATTTAAGAGTTCGATGCGTGACTTATTTGTAGAACCGACTTCGCGCATGATGATTTCGGTATTTGAAACTGGCAAGGTGTGGTCATCGACGCTATGAAATAGCTGCATTGGCACCTTAACTGAAGGTAATGCGGCGCGGGTCAATTGCAACATCGTCAATAGTTGATGGATCCCCCGATAAGGCATTTTGTCGTAGCTGTATTCAGTTACCCCTTTGCGCTTAATATCATTGCCAACACTTTTTCCGAACTTAACCACTCGCGAAATTGCAAACGCTAACGTTGGCGAGATGCCGCGTACATGAATCATTGGGTTGACTAAGATAATTCCACTTAACTTATCGCCTATTTCGGCTGCCACATGCAAGGTTGTACCGCCACCCATCGATAGTCCGGCGACAAATACCTGTGAACAATGCTTCTGTAGTTCAGCTATTTCCGCTTTGACTTTTGCTGGCCACAACGGCCACTGAACTTCATTTAAATCTGACGGCTTAGTTCCATGACCAGGCAACAACGGCACTCGAACGCTATAGCCGCGCGCATTGAGAAACTCAGCCCATGGCCGCATCGCCGCAGGAGAGCCAGTAAATCCATGCACGAGCACAACGCCGATATGACCATTCTTCTTATCGCCTAGCGCCTGAAAATCTTGCAGTAGACCAGCAGGGGCTCCGTTAACACTCATGCTCGAAATCTACCTCGGCTTCCCAGTGTCAGATAGAGGATTTAGGATCAATTCATTATGAATTCTTGGCAAGTGACTATTGAAGATCTAGGTCGCCCCCTTGTGCGAACTACCTTCGTGGTGCTCGACCTCGAAACATCAGGCGGTGCACCCCATTTAGGCGCCCACATCACCGAGATCGGCGCCGTTAAAGTTCGCGGCGGTGAAGTACTGGGAAAGTTTCAAACCTTTATAAATCCAGGAACCCCGATTCCTGCATTCATCACTGCTCTAACTGGCATAACTGATGAGATGGTTTCATCATCGCCTCGAATTTCTGAAGTGTTCCCAATTCTTCTTGAATTTTTGGGTTCCGAGAAAGAAACTGTCTTTGTCGCTCACAATGCCCCCTTTGATCTAAGTTTCTTAAAGGCAGCGGCAAGAGACAGTGAATACCGTTGGCCAAGATTTACCGTGATCGATACCGCAAAACTTGCTCGACGTATCTTGACTCGTGATGAAGTCCTCAATTGCAAACTCGGTACCCTTGCCGAGTTCTTTGAAACTGAAGTGAGTCCCAATCACAGAGCGCTAGATGATGCGCTGGCTACGGTAGATGTTTTGCATGCTCTTATTGGAAGAGTTGGTGGTCTTGGAATAACTACTTTAGAAGAGTTAAAAGATTTCACGAATCGAAAATCCAATACCCGCGCACGCAAAGACTTAGAGAGTAGTTAACGAAGGATTAGAGCTATTACTTGGCTAGTCGTTGACTAACCGTTACCCAGTTTGCTAGCAACGCTGTAGCGGCTCCTGAATCAATAGCTTTAATCGCATCTGCGTAACCAGCTCGCATTCGCTCTGTTAAAGACTTAGCAAACTCACCTTTATATGCTGCAATTGCAGCGGCTGCATTTAGCGCAACTGCATCGCGTGGTGCGCCGTGCTCGCCTCTGAAAATAGCCCGCGAAACACTGGCATTAAATTGCGCATCTCCCCCAACTAAATCAGTTAGCGGGGCTTTTGAAATTCCAAAATCAGATGGATCGATCAGGTCTGACGAAATCTCGCCTTGCCCAATAGTTAGCACTGAAGTCGTGGTAGCAAGTGAGATTTCATCCAGGCCATCATCGCCGCGAAAGACAAAGCCATCTACGCCTTTTGCCGAAAGTACTTGAGCCATCAACAAATGCATCCGATCATTGGCCACACCTATGGCAGCT
>CANLAY010000111.1 GCA_947488635.1 Candidatus Nanopelagicaceae bacterium | reverse complement strand
TCGAGATGGTGTTAAGCATCTGCGGGTTCCAGCAACTGGTGATATCTCAGTAAATATGGGGCAAGTTACCGATGAAGATGAAGAGATTTCAGCCGCCACAAATGGCAAAGTTTGGAACGGTTATCACATTAGCGTTGGCAATCCGCACGCAGTTGTGTTTGTTGATGATCTAGGTGAAGTTGGCGCACTTGCTGATGCCCCCGTTGTTCGTCCTAAGGATGCCTACCCGGAAGGCGTTAATGTTGAGTTTGTGGAAATCACCGGTGAGCGCGAAGTAAAGATGCGCGTTTTTGAACGCGGAAGCCGTGAAACTAAGTCTTGCGGTACCGGCGTATGCGCTGTGGCACTGGCTGCAACTCTGCATACCAGAGTGAAGCTACCTGCTAGGTGGATAATTAATCCTCCGGGTGGTCGTTTGGAAGTTGATATCGATGGACACAGCAACGCAACGCTAATTGGTCCAGCTGTATTAATTGCCGATCATGACATCAGCAAATATTTAGTAGCTGATTAAGATGATAAGTCACTTCTGTGTGATCACTAGCCCACAAAATAGGCAGTTTGATCACTATTGCTCTATTGTTAAATTGTGAGTAAACCAGGGGACGAATTTGATGAATTTGAAGCCCTGCTTGCCGAAAGTGCGCGAGTCGCAGCTGAATTTGATGGCGCTGATAGCGATGATTATGCCGAAAGTATTCAACCTGATTTAGTAGAACGTAATGCGCTTCGTCGAGTTAAAGGTTTTTCAACTCAGCTGCAGGACATTTCTGAAGCTGAGTATCGCGAGCTCCAGTTAGAAAAAGTTGTCTTAGTTGGTGTCTGGACTGAAGGCAATTCGAAGATGGCTGAGAATTCGCTCGCCGAATTAAAAGCTCTCGCCGAAACTGCGGGCTCTGAAGTAATGGAAGGCTTAATTCAGCGCCGTGATAAACCAGATCCTGCTACCTATATCGGTTCTGGAAAAGTGGTTGAACTTCGACAAGTAGTTGTTGCAACTGGGGCAGATACCGTAATTTGCGATGGCGAACTTTCTCCTTCCCAACTTCGACAGCTAGAAGAGAAAGTTAAAGTAAAGGTAATTGATCGCACCGCTTTGATTCTAGATATTTTTGCGCAACATGCGAAAAGCAAAGAAGGTAAGGCTCAAGTAGAGCTGGCACAGATTTCTTATCTTTTGCCACGCTTACGTGGTTGGGGTGAATCACTCTCACGTCAAGTTGGTGGTCGCGCAGCAGGTGGTGCTGGTATCGGTGGTCGAGGCCCTGGTGAAACTAAAATTGAAACTGATCGTCGTCGTATTCGCGACAAGATGGCAAAGCTTCGTCGCGAGATCGCCGAGATGAAAGTTTCGCGGGATACTAAGCGACAGGAACGTCGGCGCAATAACATTCCATCAGTAGCAATTGCGGGCTATACCAATGCTGGCAAATCTTCGCTCTTAAACAAATTAACTGATGCTGGCGTCTTAGTTGAGAACGCGCTATTTGCGACTCTTGATCCAACGGTTCGCCAATCACATACCTCAGATGGCCGCATCTATACCTTGTCGGACACAGTTGGCTTTGTTCGCCACTTGCCACATCAATTAATCGATGCATTCAAATCAACGCTAGAAGAAGTATCTGGTTCAGATTTAATTGTTCACGTAGTAGATGGTTCACACTCAGATCCGTTTGAACAAATTAGGGCAGTGCGTGAAGTAATCACCGAAATTGGTGGCGCTGAGATTCCTGAGATTATTGCGATTAATAAAGTAGATATCGCCGACCCAGAGATGATTATGCAGATTCTGCGTACTGAACCAAATAGCTATGCCTTCTCGGTTCGTACCGGGTTTGGAATTGAAGGCTTAATTCACGCAATTGAAAGATCATTGCCTAGACCGAAAATTGAAATTAATACTGTGATCCCTTATGACCGTGGCGATCTAGTAAGTGCGATTCACGAACGTGGTGAAATTTTGCGTGAAGAGTACTTGCCTGAAGGAACCTCACTGCATGCACGCGTTGATGGGGGATTAGCCAAAGAGATCGAAGAAATCGTTCGGTAACTACTCAGATGGCACTCATGTGACGGGAATATTTGCGACACGCCGAGGGTTCAATTAGTTAAACCAGGCAGTAATGCGCCACTATGCGCCCGCTGGGTATTTCCAGCCGCGTTTGCCATTAAATTGGCTTCGACTTAGTTTGGAAAGAAGGTGAGAGCAATGGCAACCGATTATGACACCCCCAGAAAAACCGATGAAGAGTTACATGAAGAATCGCTTGAGGAGTTAAAGGCGCAACGCGTCGATGCTCAATCCGGTCAGATTGATGTCGATGAAGCAGAAGCTGCTGAGAGCCTTGAGCTACCAGGCGCTGATTTATCTGGTGAAGAACTTTCTGTTCGCGTAGTTCCTAAGCAAGTTGATGAATTCACTTGCTCACGTTGTTTCTTGGTGCATCACAGTACTCAATTAGCAAAAGGCGAAGGCGCTACAGCAGTTTGTAAGGAATGTTCTTAACGCTTAAGAATTTCGGTAAGTTCTTTATTTCGCTTTGAAGTAATTAACCAATACGGGGTTTGATCGCGCGGATCGTTGATTTCAACTTTCACCCCGGTTGATCGCCAGAATCTAAAGATTAGAAAAGAAGCTGGGTCGGCATCGCGAGTGCGAAGTCGGCCCATTTCCTTGCTATCAACCGCTGTGGCCTGGCCAAGGTATTTTAGTTCTATATGCGCAGGGCCCGCTCTCAATTCATTCTCATCAATTTCAATTACTAGGGTGGATTTCAAAGCAATGAGCACGATTAAAACTGTGCTGACTACCCAAGTTATGAACGCAGGTTGATTACCGATTGCGGCCCACACAGCAACGACTAGCGACAAAAAGAGAAAGTAGATAAAGGCAATGAGCCAAAATGGCGCGCGAATCACTTCTCTAAATCTCATAAGACCACGCTATCGTGAAATAAATAAAGTAGCCTTATGACATGAGTCGCGTTGCCAGCACCACACCGCCTGAAGGATCTTTAATTCCTGAGCGTCATCCACTTGCCCCTGCAACTGGCACCAAAGTACCATCGCATTATGGCCATTGTTTTGGGTGCGGTGAATTACACCCTACTGGCTTGCACTTAGTGGCACACGTTGGCGAAGGCGCAACAATCACAGCAGAATTTACAGTTACCGAAAATCATCAAGGCGCTCCAGGTCTGGCTCATGGCGGCTTACTCTCATTAGCTTTCGATGAAGCACTCGGAAAATTGATGTGGTTATTACGCTCACCTGCGGTAACTGCCCGGTTAGAAACTGATTTCATTCGCCCGGTGCCGCTAGGCACAACTCTTTTCATAACGGCTGAAATTACTGGCCAAGTTAATCGCAAAGTTTATTCAGCAGCGATAGGCCGCTTGGGTTCACCAGATGGCGAAATAGCCGTTAGAGCTGCAGCGCTCTTTGTAATCGTGCCAATGTCGCACTTCTTAACTAAGGCACCTGCAGGTTTCTTAAAGGAAGTTGCCAAGAATCCTGAACTATTGGCATTCGTTGATCCAGAGTTTGAAATTAATCCATGAGCGATCTGCAAGTATTGATTAAGCGCCTTGATCCAGGTGTGCCACTACCGAAGTACTCCAAAGGTGGCGATGCGGGGGCAGATATTGTGACTCGCATTGATTTAACTTTAGAACCAGGCGAGCGCGCTCTTGCCCCAACTGGTATCGCAATCGCACTGCCTAATGGTTACGCCGCATTCGCTCATCCTCGTTCAGGGCTTGCGATTAAGCACGGGGTTTCTATGGTCAATACGCCAGGCACCATTGATGCTGGTTTCCG
>CANLAY010000110.1 GCA_947488635.1 Candidatus Nanopelagicaceae bacterium | reverse complement strand
TTTAACAATCTAAGTGATCACGCAATTGCGGTCGGTCTTTTTGTAATCTTCTCTGAATTCGCAGTTGGCATCGCTACCTTGTTATGGATTGCACCAACTTTTGCAGCCTTCGGTGGATTCTTAACCTCAATCATTCTGTGGCTAGCAAGTACATTTTATGTTTCGCCATTTTTCCTGGCTAGCAATACGGCATATGCCATTCTCTGGTTAGTTTATTTCTTGACGCTGGTAGGTAACCGCAAAACGGTTGATATTGCGCTGGATCGACGAGGCGCAATTCGAATTGGAGCTTTAAGTGCGGCAGCAATTGCCACAGGACTAGTAGGCAAAACGTTTGCAAAAGTGTCAGAAAAGACCAACACAACAGTTTCGGGTTCAAGTCAAGTTATTGAGTTAGCAAAAATCAACGTTGGTCAAACTCATCAGTTTGCTCTTAGCAATGGTATGCCGGCCATTCTCTTCCGTACTAAAACAGGAGTATTTGCATATTCAGCAACTTGCACCCATCAAGGTTGCACAGTTAGCTATCAAAGTTCAAATAAAAGCTTGTACTGCCCGTGTCATGGGGCAGAGTTTGATCCATTCAAAAATGGTGGTGTTATCACGGGACCTGCTCTTGATTCACTTCCAGCAGTCAAAGTAAAAATTACCGGTGACTGGGTAGTTCTAGCATGAGAGGGATAAAGATGAAATTCCAAGGAACCCAAAAAGTAGCGGCTGGCTTTATCGCTGGCGCGCTAATCACCGGCGGAATTGCGACAGCTGCCACTTCAAACTCGGGCACAGTGCAAGCATGTGTTGATACCCGTACTCAAGCAATGTATTTAGCGGTTAATGGCACTTGTAGCAAAGCGCGTACTTTGGTTGATTTAAGTTCAGCATCTTCCGGCATTGATGCCAAATCAGTTGCTGCTGCTGTTACACCTTCGGTAGTTTCAATTGCGGTAACAACTCGCACTGGTGGCGGTACCGGTTCTGGCTCAATTTATAAAACTAGTTCCTCTGAAAGTTTCATCATTACGAATAACCATGTGATTGACGACGCGGTCACCAGCGGGACCATTGAGGTGGAATTATTAAATGGCGATATTTTGCCAGCAACTATCGTAGGTCGCGATATCGCGTACGACATTGCAGTACTAAGAGTTAAGACCGGAAATCTATCTGTTATTAAAGTGGGGGATTCGGCAAAGGTCAGCGTTGGCGACCCAGTTATTGCGATCGGTTCACCACTAGGTCTTGCGAGCACAGTTACTTCAGGAATTGTTTCAGCACTTAATCGCCCAGTTATTACCGGAAGCACCGGCTTAGAATCATATGTAAATGCGATTCAGACAGATGCTGCCATCAACCCAGGTAATTCTGGTGGTGCGCTAGTAGATGCGGGCGGCAAGCTAATTGGAGTTAACTCAGCGATCGCAACTCTTTCATCTGGTTCAGCCAGCGGCTCAATTGGGTTAGGTTTTTCTATTCCAATCAATGAAGCTAAGCGTGTGATTGATGAGATTATTTCAACTGGTAAATCAACCCGACCAGTTCTAGGTGTTTTCTTTGATCAGACATACACCGGAATCGGCGCTAAAATTCTTCGATTAAGCCCTGGCGAAGGTGCTGAAAGAGCTGGTATTCCAGCCGGTTCAATTATCAAATCAATTGAAGGTTTCAAGATCACCGATGATGTTTCAGCGATTGTGCGCATTCGTGCGGCCATACCTGGCAGCACGATTACGGTCATCGTGGATCTGCCAAATAACGGCGGTCTAAAGACATTTAAAGTGACTCTTGGACAAGCAGTTTCAAACTAATGGCGTTAATGCTTACGAAATACTTTTTCGGTAAGGTTTAGCCATGGCTCAATTCAGATTACAGGTCGTTCTTCCAGATCGCCCAGGCTCATTAGGCGCAGTTGCTTCGGCAATTGGTTTTGCTGGTGGGGATATCCGGGGCTTAGTTGTTATGAAATCTGAGGCTGGCCGGGGCTATGACGACATTACTGTGGCTGTGCCGGGCTCTGATCCGAGTGATCTGATTGAAGTGCTAACTGCAATTGGCGGCGTTGAAGTTTTATCAGTGACGCCAGTTAATTAAAGTTTAACTTCACGCAATTGTGTCGCTGATTGCTCTGGCTTTAAATCCATGATGAATGCACCCATGGCAGATTCAGACCCAGCTAAATACTTTAATTTACCTGGCTGGCGACGAACGCTTGTGATTTGCCAATGCAGACGCATCACTTCGCGGCCAACTCGAACCGGTGCTTGGTGCCAAGTGGCGATGTAGGCCATTTCAATCCCAAATACACCGTCTAGTCGGTTTAATACTTCAAGTGCGATCTCAGGGAAAGCAGCAGAGGCGGCTTCATCTAATTCAGCTAGATCAGCAACTGGATTAAGTGGCGCTACATGAATTTCAAATGGATAGCGCGCTGCGTATGGAACAAAGGCAATCCAATGATCATTACGAGCGATGATGCGCTCGTCATCTTTAATTTCGCGAGCAACTACATCATCTAGCAATACTCGCCCCGTGCGATCTTTATGTTCTTGAGCAGCTGCCAACATCTTTTCAACGCGTGGTGGCAAGAAAGGATACGAGTAAATTTGCCCATGTGGGTGAGATAGTGTGACGCCTACTTCTTCACCACGATTTTCAAATGGGGCGATATGGGCGATATAACTTGCTTGTGAGAGCTCGCGAACTCGATCCTTCCAAGCCTCCAGAATTACCCGAACTTGTGATGGTTTTAAATCTTTTAAGGATTTTCCATGATCTGCGGCAAAACAAATAACTTCGCACTTACCTGCGCTCTGACCTTCTGCAGTTTGGGTACTTAGCGCATCCGGTAATTCGAAATCTCCGGCTGGTGGTCGAAAAGATGGGCCGCGGTTATCAAAGACAACTACTTCGAAATCAGACTCTGGAATTTCAGTTAATAGTTCGCCCGGATTTTCAGAGGTGGGGCAGAGTGGGCAAAGTTCTTTAGGGGGCAAGAAGATGCGATTTTGTCTGTGCGATGCAACTGCAACCCATTCACCAACGAGTGCGTCATAACGAAGTTCACCAATTTGTGGTTGCGCTTCAGCGGGGCGTTGATCTTGCGCATCGCGACGTTGCCCTTTGGTGTCGTAGTAGCGAATCGTGCGACCATCGGCCATTTGGCGATCGGTGCGCGTGATATCAGCTGGCAACTTTGCAACGCTCATGATGAAATGAAGTCTACTGTGCCCAATTCAGAGTTCGCTCGATCGCCTTGCGCCAGTTAGCAAAGCCTTTCTCACGTTCTGCTGGCGTAGATGTTGGGCGCCAGCGATGGAACTCTTTCCATTGCCCTGAGATCTCGGTTCGGTTTTTCCAAAACCCAACGGTTAGTCCGGCCGCATAAGCAGCCCCCAACGCAGTAGTTTCAACAATTACTGGTCGCGAGATTTCAATACCTAAGATGTCGGCCTGCATCTGCATGCAAAGTGCATTATTTGTAATGCCACCGTCAACTCGCATTTGGGTTAATGTGACTCCACTGTCAGCTGACATGGCATCCATAATTTCGCGAGTTTGATAACAGATCGCTTCTAGAGCAGCCCGTGCCAGATGTGCCTTAGTAGCTGCGCGAGTTAGCCCAACAATTACACCACGTGCATCACTGCGCCAATGGGGTGCAAATAACCCAGAAAATGCTGGTACGAAATAAACCCCATCAGTATCTGGAACTGAGGCAGCTAAGTTCTCAATTTCACTGGCATTAGAAATTATTCCTAGTTGATCGCGCAACCATTGAATCGCAGAACCAGTTACTGCAACTGAACCTTCGAGTGCGTATTGCACTGGTTCTTCTCCGAACTTAAAGCAGACCGTTGT
>CANLAY010000109.1 GCA_947488635.1 Candidatus Nanopelagicaceae bacterium | reverse complement strand
TCATTACCGCCGCATCTTCGCCATGGCGGGTAATCAAAATTGGTTCTTTGGCAGACTTATCCACCAGCGTAGGAAGGTCGCGGCGAGCATCGCTTAAGGCAAATGACTTCATTTCTATATTGTACAGATCATTGTATAAATTGTACATAATCCATTTACTCACTCAGGCGTGCTGGGTGGAATTCACTTTGGTTACTAGCACCGCTACTTATTAGACTAAGACCATGCCTCAATACAAAGTAGCAATCGTCGGCGCTGGTCCGGCTGGTTACTTTGCTGCGCAGGCTCTGCAGAATCTGCAAACTGATGAACTTAAGTTCTCGATCGACATGATCGAACGCCTGCCAACGCCTTGGGGCTTAGTTCGCAGCGGTGTGGCACCTGATCACCCAAAAATTAAGACTGTCGCCAAAGTATTCGAGAAAATCGCAACCAGCGATGGTTTTAGCCTTTATGGCAACGTCGAATTAGGCACAGATATCTCTCTTGATGTGCTGAAAGCAAAGTACGACGCTGTTGTTATCGCAACTGGTTCTGCAACTGGCAAGAAACTTGGCATTCTGGGTGAAGAACTTCCGGGCTCGATCTCAGCTGCAGAATTTGTCCCTTGGTACAACGGACACCCTGATTTTGCTAACCACGAACCAAATCTTGATTGCGATACTGCAGTTGTAATTGGTGCTGGCAACGTTGCTATGGATGTTGCACGCATGTTGGCACTTGAACCAAGCGAACTCGATGCAACCGATACTGCTACGCATGCACTTGAGGCTCTTCGTAATTCAAAAATTCGTAAAGTTGTAATTAGTGCTCGTCGTGGCCCTGAACATGCAGCATTTACCTCGCCGGAACTTCGCGATTTACCAAAGTTAGAATACACCAATGTTGTAATGAGTGCTTCGGATGTTTCTGCCGCACTTGAGCGCGCAGGAGCAGAGCCAGAGAAAGAAGTTCGTAATAACCTAGAAGCCATGCGCCTTATCTCTGAACTAGAGCAGGGAAAACATGCTCGCACTATGGAATTTCAATTCCTCTGCACACCGAAGGAATTTAGAGGCAATGGGAAAGTTGAAGAAGTGTTATTTAATACAAGTGCTGGCGAAGAGAAAGTCATTAAGTGTGGCTTGGTAATTACTGCGATTGGTTACGTAGCTGAGCCACTTGCGGGAATATCTTACGAAAAAGGTAAGGTATTGAATGCCGAAGGCCGCGTTGGTGAAAATCTCTATGTCGTTGGCTGGGCAAAGCGTGGACCCTCAGGTGTAATCGGTACTAATAAATCGGATGCCGCAGATGTAATGAATCTATTGGTAGCTGATATGAAAGAGCCAAAGCCGTCAGTAGATCTAATTTCACTTATTACAACAAATAAAGTTATTTCACAGAGCCATTGGGAATCAATTAATGCTGCTGAAATTGCAGCAGGTGAACCTCATGGAAAGCCAAGAATTAAGGCAGTTTCTCGCGAAGAATTACTGCGTTTGGGTGGTCTGTAAAAAGCAGGTATCATTGCGACTTCGCTAAGCGCCCGTAGCTCAACGGATAGAGCATCTGACTACGGATCAGAAGGTTAGGGGTTCGAATCCCTTCGGGCGCACACAGTATTTCCTTAATTACATAAATAACCAGCAAGTTCTACTCAGTGAAACTTTGCCATTGACTCAACCTGCTTCACGCGTAACGCTAGGCACATGAAGATCACCCGTCATTATCTTGATGTTAATGGCCGCCGCGTTCACTATCGAAAGTACGGAAGTGGTCCGACTCTGATCATGGTTCATCAGAGTCCAAGATCTTCAGCCGAGTATGAAAAGTTAATGCTCAAATGGGGAACTTCATTTACTTGTATTGCGCCTGACTCCCCTGGCTATGGTCAATCTGAACCACTTCCAATTACTTCACCCGACATTAATGATTTCGGTGATGGCTTAATTGAATTCTTAGATGTTCTAGGCGTCAACGAAGTTGGCATTTATGGCTTCCATTCCGGTGGCGCTATTGCAATGAATGCCCATGTTCGCAACCCAGGACGTTTCACCGCACTTGCTTGTGGTGGTTATCCCATCTGGACTGATGCCGAGATGGCACTTTTTGCTAGCGGTTACTTGCCTTCCTTCAAACCAACCGGATACGGCGAACATTTAACTTGGGTTTGGTCACGCATTCTTGAACAGAGTTGGTTTTTCCCATGGTTTAAGACAGAAGAGTCAACCCGTATGCGCAATGCCCACGATGATGTTGCACGCGTTAACGCTCAAGTTTTAGAACTGCTAGATGCTGGCGATAATTACCAACATGGTTATCGCGCGGTGTTATCTGCACCTAGTGATATTCCAGCCGCTGCTGAAAAACACAACCCGGTTTTGATTGCGACCTATCAAGGAGACCCACTTCTAATTCACCTTGATCGCTTGCCTGCCATGCCAGCAGGCTGGATCACTGGAAGTGCTGAAAATCCACTAGCGCTAGAAGATTTATTTGGCGATTTCCTTAAGAAATATCCCGGACCTAGTTATGAATCCTTTAACGCAGATACTGATCGTGGCTTTGTCTCTGTGGAAACCGCGCACTTTAACGGCGTTATTCAATGGAGCGGTGATTTAAGTGCTTCAAAGTTAACTCTGCACAATGTGGGGGAATCGAGTGAGTTAGTTAAAGCTGAGCAGGCGCTCTTAATTGATCTGCCAGGGCATGGTTTATCAGGCGATATCAGTGATGCTGCAACGCTTGCAGACTGGGCCGATGTAATTAGAAGTGCAACTACAAATCTCGGTGCAAAAAATATTTCTTGTGTTGAAGGTGATCAGCTTTCGGCTCTGCTTGCGTTGGCAATAGCTAAATCCATAGGTGCTGATTGCGTTTGCGCGACTAATGCTCATATTCCTACAGATGGCGACACCTGGCAATCATCGCAACCTGATTTAACACTTGATCGTTTTGGCAGCCATTTGAATAAAGCATGGCAGGTAGTTCGCTCAACTCAATTCTTTTGGCCTTGGTTTGCGGCAAAGAACTCAAATGCAATTACTTTTGATAAGAATCAGATAGATCCAGAGTATTTAGCGCTTGCTCACCGAGCATTATTACGTGCACGATCACGACAGAAGTTAACAGCTCTTTTGTTAAGCGTTGATAAAGCGAAATTAGTTGCTGATGCACCAAAGATTTCTAGTTGGCACATTGCTGACTGGGCAACAAAGCGCGATGATATCTGGAGGCCGTAAATGTCACGTCCATGGGTAGATTTTATAAACATCGATGAGCAAACAGTACAAACCTGCTCTAATGACTATGGCACATTTACTTATCGAGAGTTTGCTAATGGCACTACTCGCAATGAAGGAAAGAATTCTCCGATCATTGCGCCAGGAAAATCAATCATGCTTGAACTTGATAGCAATTCGCCAATTGCTACACACACAGCACCTGTTCAGATTCGTGCTTTTGTTTTTGAAGGCATAATCAAACTTGATGGCAAGGAATTACAAGATCGAAGTTATATTGAGATTGCAGCCGGTAGTCAGGTTCCGGCAATTACTACAAGTGGTAAAGCCAGAGTTTTTGTGACCTACGATGGCGAATACACAATCACTTCAGCAAAAGCTGCGAACAATGAGATTGTAATCAAGCAGACCAAAGATTTAGTTTGGCGTTCACCAGTTGTTTCTGACTTCCCCGGTGGCGCTGCCCGTAAGGCTTTTTATGATCATGGTGAGTATGGCTCGGGCATATTGGGCATATTGCCTGAATGGGAAAGTCCGTTTTATGAATGGCACACTTTCAGCGAAGAAATTCTGATTGTCGAAGGCAGCATTATTTCCTCATTTGGAACCATGAATCGTGGTGCTTATTTGTC
>CANLAY010000108.1 GCA_947488635.1 Candidatus Nanopelagicaceae bacterium | reverse complement strand
GAAGATTTCACTCTCACTTCGTCTTAAGCATGCCCTCTTCGACAAATTGGTTTACTCAAAAATTCGCACCGCAGTTGGTGGTCGCGTTGAGGCCGCAATTTCTGGTGGCGCTCCCCTAGGAGCTCGCTTAGGCCACTTCTATCGCGGTGCCGGTATAACTATTTTGGAAGGTTACGGTTTAACTGAAACTACTGCTGGCGCGACACTTAATTTATCTACCGCGCTTCGAGTTGGCTCAGTTGGTAAACCAATACCCGGAACCTCAGTCAAGATTGCCGAGGATGGCGAAGTGCTTCTTAGAGGTCCAATTGTTATGCGCGGTTATTGGCAGAACGATGCGGCCAATGCTGAAGTATTTGATGCTGATCGCTGGTTTAAGACTGGCGATCTTGGCAAGTTAGATGAAGATGGATTCCTCTTTATTGTTGGGCGTAAGAAAGAACTTATTGTTACTGCTGGAGGCAAGAATGTGGCACCAGCGGTTCTAGAAGATCGCTTGCGCGCACATCCACTAGTTAGCCAATGTGTTGTTGTGGGCGATGCTCGCCCATTCATAGGCGCTCTAATTACCATTGATCAAGATTTGTTAAAGCCTTGGATCGCAGCAAATAAGAAACAAGGCGCATCAATGGCTGACTTAGCAGTTGACCCACAACTAATCAGTGTTATTCAAACTGCAGTTGATGAAGCTAATAAAGCTGTAAGTAAAGCTGAATCAATTCGTAAGTTCCGAATCTTAACTACCGACTTCACAATTGCGGGCGGACAATTAACTGCAAAGCTATCAATCAAGCGCCATGTGATCGCGCAAGAATTTGCAGCTGAAATCGAAGCGCTCTACGAAAAAGAGTAATTGAATACCCGAGGCACAAACCAGATTGCGCGCCAAATCCACGATGGAATAGCGCAAGATTTGGTTGCCCTGGGTTACTCACTTGACCAATCTCTGGGTGCACCTGAGTTACCAACTTCTACTCGCGCTGAACTGCGAACCCTTAGGTTTGAAGTTACTGGTCTCATTGAAAAAGTTCGTCGCGAGATCCTAAATCTTCGTACCTCTGCACCAGACTTAACTGAACAAGCGGTCGTGATTTGCGGTGATCGTCTCGGCCAGGTTGATTTGGCGATCCCCCTTGATCCAACACTTAACCCCATAGCCATCGAGCTCTTGCGTAATGCCGCTGAGCACTCTGGGGCTAGCGTGATTAATCTGCACACACATAGCGACGAGGCTCGTACTGTTATCGAAGTTAGGGATAACGGGACTGGCGGTGTTGAAATGAAAGCTGATCGATTTGGCTTAGTTGGTATTTCCGAGGCGGTAGCTGAGCTATCTGGAGAAATTGAAGTCATTAACCTCACACCCGGTCTCTTGATTCGAGTATCGATTCCCAGTTGAATCGCCGAGTTCTAATCGTTGATGATCATCCGATCATTCGCGCTGGATTAGAACAAGCACTAGTTAAAGCAAATTTCACAATCTGCGCGGTGGCTGCCAGCAAGAACGAAGCAATAGCGCAGATTGCACGAACAAATCCAAACTTAATTTTGCTCGATCTTAACCTTCCTGATGGCAGTGGTTTTGAAGTTGCAAATTGGGCCAGAGGGATTTCCGATGAAATTGGAATTGTAATTCTGACTCTAAATGATGCGCCTGAATTATTGCTTACCGCTCTTTCGGCCCAAGTAAGTGGCTTTATTTTAAAGAGTGCACCGATATCAGAAGTAATTGCAACGCTAGAACGAGCGCTGATTACGCCGTTGAGTTTTACCGCATCTGGTTTACAAAGAGCACTTAAAGCCAAGGAGCGGTTACCAATTTTAAGTTCTAGAGAATTCGAAGTTCTAACTATTTTAGCCACAGGTAAAAGCACCAAAGAAATAGCTCGTCAACTTTATTTAGGTGAGCCAACTATCAAAACGCATTTAGCTAGTATCTATCGCAAACTTGAGGTCAGCAATCGAATCTCAGCAGTTGCAGTTGCTCGTGAAAATTCTTGGTTAGGCGAGTAACGCCGCGTATCTAGTAGCCCAAATTTCCCAGCGCCAGTTTTCAATTATCCAAGCTCTTCCATTTGCACCCATGAGTGCGCATAGTTCTGGGTTATTGAGTAATTCAATACAGGCATCAGCAATCTCAGAAGAGTTTGTGCCATCTACAACTATGCCTGTTTCACCGACTAGAACTGCGTCCGGTGCTCCCCCAGATTTTCCGCCTACTACCGGTAACCCACACGCGCTAGCTTCTAGATAGACAATGCCTAGTCCTTCTACTTCAAGCCCAAAGAAACGTGAACGCGAAGGCATTGCAAAGATATCTCCCAAACAGAGGTATTTAGGCAGTTCGGCGTAGTTGATTCGACCAATAAATGTTACGCAATCACGAACTTTGAGTTTGAGAGCTAATTTCTCTAGATAATCCTGGTGCGGACCAACTCCAACTAATACTAAATGCACATTAGGTACTACTGCCTTGATTGCCGGTAGCGCAGCAATTAGTTTGTCCTGCCCCTTTCGGTGAACTAACCGACCAACGCTAATGATTACCGACTTATCAGTTAGTCCTAGTTCAGCTTGCAAGTTACTTGAATCCGTAGGGATAAAATGATCAACATCAATTCCCGGTGCTATCTGCACCAACTTGCTAGCATCAGCTTCGCTTAGTGCTTTGCTAATTTCGCCTCTGGTGTAATCGCCTAAATAGGTAATCACATCAATATTCTTACCCATATATCTAATGGCGAAAGAGAACGGTAGGACTTTGGCCCACCAAACTTCGTGGCCATGAGTAAGTGCCACAACCTTTTGCGCACCTGCACTTCGCATTGCTCGAGCCATCACTGCAAGTGGCGCAGCTGCACCAAATGCAACTTTTGATAATTTTCGATTGCTAATTAGTCTTTGACAAGCCTTTATTACGCGAGGAGTTGGCAGCAGGATTTTGCTACGATCACGAATAACTTCAACGCCGTAATTGCGTAGCCACTCGGCATCGAATTTTTGTGCGTTTGCTTGAGCGCTGGTGTAAACAATTACTGAGCCTTTGGGCAAACGCTCAATAAGTCCGTGCACAAATGTTTCAATGCCCCCAGCTCTAGGACCAAAATCATTGGTAATAAATAGTGTGGTTGCAACCATTACTAAAACCGGCGAATGGCAACAAGTGGTTTGCGACCAAGCGCTGTTGCTGCGTTAGAAACAACTTTCACACGTGAACCAGAACGTGGGGCGTGAACCATCTTGCCGCCACCTAAGTAAATTCCAACATGAGAAATTGGCCGACCATAGAAGAATAAATCCCCCGGCTTTGCCGACTTTAAAGAAACTGAGCGACCATAACTCGATTGCGCCCTAGATGAATGTGGCAATGACACACCAGCTGCTTGGTATGCACGCATGGTTAGTCCTGAACAATCCCAAGTCACGGTACCTGCCGCGCCAAAGACATATCGATCACCGATCTGCTTTAGCGCATACTTAATTGCAAGTCCGGCCCGACCTGAAATCGCACCTGCACTGCTTGCATAAGCTTTCGACGCCGCTTGATCAGCATCTTCTTCAGCTGCCTTTAGCGCCGCCAAGCGAGCTCGGTCTGCTTTCTTTAATTTTGCTAATATCTTTTCTGCTGCCGCTAATTTAGATTTTGCTTCGGCTGACTTCTGTGCATATTTTTTCTGCGCTGCCTGAACTAACGCTAACTTGTCATTGACAGTAAGTGATGACGCTCTTAAACGTTGCTGTGCTGCTTCGAACTTACGAAGTTGTGTGCTCTTGGCGCGAGTAATTGATTCCAAGGAGCCTGCTGAACTTAAATATAGTTCTGGGTTAGCTGAAAAAAGAAGCTCTAAACCTTGGCTCAATCCCCCGGCTTT
>CANLAY010000107.1 GCA_947488635.1 Candidatus Nanopelagicaceae bacterium | reverse complement strand
TTGAAAACAACTGCGTTACCGGCTGCAAGTGCGTAGGTGATTGAACCAAGTGGAGTGAACATCGGATAGTTCCAGGGGCCGATAACACCGACCACGCCAACTGGTGAGTGCTCAACGCGCGCTGACATATTTGCCATGATCGCTCCAGGCGAACGATGTTCTGGACTCATCACATATTCAGCGTTACGCGCCGCCCAACCAATATGGTTAATCGCAAGTGCGGCCTCTAGCTTGGCATCACTAATTGGCTTGCCAGTTTCATCAGAGATTAATTCAGCGATCTCATCAACGTTATTTACTAAGTATTTGCTCCAATCGAGCAATACTTTCTTGCGACCCTTAAAACCCAAGTGCTGCCACTGATAAAGCGCTTCATGAGCAGTTTCAACCACGAGTGAAACGATGTCTTTGCTATCTACTGGAAAGGTAGCTAAAACTTCACCAGATACCGGATTGATTGAATCAAAGGTCTTTTTACGTGATGTGGCCATAGCGGCAAAGATACACTTGCCTTATGGCCGAACCAATTCGCCCCAGCACGGTATTGCCGGCTAATCGATCACCTTTCACGCTACTAACAGCCGATGGCCAGACGTTGGTGGGTGAAGTTGCCACCCCAATCGCTAATCCCACTGGCGCAATTCTTTGTCTGCATCCGCTGCCAACTGCTGGCGGCATGATGGATAGTCATATTTATAAGAAAGCAGCTAATCGCTTACCCGATATGGCAGGCATTACTGTCGTGCGTTTTAATACCCGTGGCACAACGAGTGCTAATGGCACCAGCACTGGCACTTTCGATAACGGTGGCGCTGAGAAATTCGATGTTGAGGCAGCTCTGAGATATTGTTTAGATACCTTAGGGTTAGAAAATCTCTGGATAGTTGGCTGGTCTTTCGGAACTGACTTAGCGCTGCGTCATGCCAAAGACTCACGGCATAAAGGTTTAATTCTATTGAGTCCACCACTTCGCACATCAGAGCCGAGTGATTTGCAATATTGGAATAACGATGGTCGCCCAGTTTTCACACTTGTTCCTGAGCTAGATGATTATCTACAACCACCAGAGGCGGCACAACGTTTTGCGATCATTAAGAACCACCAGATGATTGCAGTTGATGGGGCAAAGCACTTATGGGTGGGCGAACCAGCAGTTCATCGGGTGCTCTCTGAGATCACTCAGATTATTGCGCCAAGCAGATTGCCGCTACCAACTGAGATTTAACTCTTTAAGCGTTATCAGTTCTTGGGAAAACTACTTCATCCAAAATCAAGATAATCGCGGCAGCAACTGGCACTGCTAACAGGCCGCCAACTAAGCCCAATAATGACGAACCGATCAGGGCCGAAATAATAGTTACTGCGCCAGGTATAGAAAGCGTTTTCTTCATTATGCGCGGTGTTATTAGATAGTTTTCAATCTGCACATAGAGAACATAAGCCAAGAACGCTACCAGCCCGATAGTTACTGATTGAGTTAGCGCAACCAATGTGACCACGGTGCAGCCAATAAAGTGGCCGATTAACGGAATCAAACCGCACACAAGCACTGTCATTCCAAGTGCGATTGGGGAAGGAATTCCAAGGCCAAGTGAGAGTAAGAAAGTGAAAATACCAGCCATAAAAGCGATCATTACTTGGCTGCTAACGAATGAACCAACTCTTGAAATTATGGCATCGGTTAGTGCGCCAACTCGTGGGCGACGTGATGCAGGCGCAAGACGCAGGCCTAGCTTGACCATTTGTGGCAAGGAAGTTAAGAAATAGAGAGTCAAGATCAAAATAGTAAGAGCTGCAAAAGTTCCGGATAATACTGATTTACCAACACCGACGACGCCACCAAATGTTGTGAGTAGAAGTTTTCCATCGGAAGTTCGTGAGGTAACTTCACGTTGCAAAGTATCAAGCAAGCCATATTGCTCATTGAGTCGCATAAACAAGGAATTAGATTTTAAATCTTGGATCAGCGATGGTGCTTGACTGATTAAGTTAGAACCTTGCGATACAACTGGTGGGACCACAATTAAAGCAAAGAAAATAACAAACAAAATTACTGAAATAAATATTGCAGTAACAGCGCTAGTGCGTGACAAACCCCTGCGGCGAAGTGCTTCAACGGCTGGGTTTAGCCCAGTTGCTAAGAAGAGCGCAATTAAAATCAAGACGAATATCTGCGATGCACTGGCAAGTGCGCGCATTAATACAAATGCAGCAAGTGCGCCGATCGTTGCAATGAATCCAAAATAAAATGGGTGTGATTTGTTAATTGGGTCACCTAAAGCACCCATATCAGTGTTAATAACCTGGGGTTCACCCGTAACAACTTTTTTAATTCGCTTACTTATCGTCATGTGTTCAAGTGTAATTGCCTAAGATGAGCCCATGACCCTACGAATCACTGGCTTTGGCGAAGAGATCGCTGCCATCTCGGGTCTGCCTTGGAATCAGCCGCTAGAAGAGTGGCCGGAAGATCCAGCTCTTGCTGAAAAACGCGGCATCTCGCGCCACGTGGTTCGCCTGATTCGGGTTACTGATGAACCCGACTCGGAAATCTATGCGGTGAAAGAGACAGTATCTGAGTTCGCTAATCGTGAATATGCCGCCTTGCGCGAACTTCGCCGATTGCAAGCACCTAGCGTTGATCCAATTGCCGTTGTAGAAGGACGTAAAGATATAAATGGCGAAGAGTTGCCATGTGTATTGGCTACTCGCTTCTTGCCATATTCACTGCCTTATAGAGTTGTGCTTTCAGGTGCTCTTTCTCCACATGACATTTTAAATATGGCTAATGCTTTGGCGCTTTTGTTAGTTCGTTTACATCTACTGGGCTTCTGGTGGGGCGACTGTTCACTTTCAAATACTTTATTCCGCCGTGATGCTGAAGGCTTCGCAGCCTATTTAGTTGATGCCGAAACTGGTGAGTTTCAAAAAACTCTTAGCGATGGCCAGCGCGAACATGATTTAGATATCGCTCACTTTAATGTGGCGGCCGAACTTGAGGATTTAGCTTTATCTGGTGTTCTCTATCCGGGCATGGACCCAGTTCGCGCAAGCGATACGGTAATGAAAAGATATCGACGACTGTGGGCCGCGCTTCGCGATCCGCAATCACTTGACCCAACTGATCGCCGCGCTGTTGAACGAGCGATGCGTCAACTACATGATTTAGGTTTTGCAGTTGAAGAAGTCTCGATTGCAATCGATGGTGACAATAAAGTTTTGAAGTTCCAGCCTAAGTTAGTTGCGGCCGGTTATCACACCAATCGATTACGTGAATTAATGGGGCTAGAAACCGAAGAGCTACAAGCAAAACGAATCTTGGCATCCTTTGACCGTTACCGAGCTCGCGAAAGCAATCTTTCAACAAACGTGAATGAAGTGGCCTTTAAGTGGTTAACTGAAATTTTCAATCCGATTGTTAACTCTGTTCCGGCTGAGCATCTTGGCCGAGTCGAGCCAGCTCAGTTATTCCATGAAGTCCTTGAGCACCGTTGGTACTTAAGTGAAGCTGCCGGCCATGATGTGGGCTTGGATTTAGCCTGCAAAACCTATATTTCTGAGGTTCTGCCCTACCGCCGCGATTCAGGTATCGAGTTAGTGGAATGATTTAGCAATGAGCTTGCCACCTAATTTTGGTCGCGCCGTTGATTTGAGTTCGCTTACTAAGCCAGCCCAAGCCACCAATGCAATCGCTTCTACTTACGAAATCACGACAGAAAATTTTGCAGCTAATGCAGTAGAACTCTCACGAACCAAACCAGTAATTTTATTGGTCTGGTCACCGCGTAGCCCCGAATCAATGACCACTCTTGAAACACTAAGTAAATTAGAAGCAGGCGCTAATGGTGTGTGGGCATTAGGCAGCATAAATGCTGATGATCAACCACAAGTAGCCCAAGCCCTACAAACAAAGA
>CANLAY010000106.1 GCA_947488635.1 Candidatus Nanopelagicaceae bacterium | reverse complement strand
TGCCATTGCAGGTGAAACACCTTCGCGATTAATCAATACATCTGCCACATCTTTGGCGCTAGGTGTTACTAACTGCAGGTTGCGACATCTAGATCTAATTGTTGGCAAAACATCTTGCAGAGTTGGTGCGCACAACAACCAAACTGTCCGATTTCCAGGCTCTTCGATAGCTTTAAGCAGCGCATTGGCTGCTGATTCAGTCAGGCGATCAGCATCTTCCATGACAACCACTCGCCATCCACCCATTGCTGGCGCCCATCCCACGCGAGTTAACAACTCACGAATCTCTTCGATCTTGATTGATAAACCTTCGGTACGAATAATTTCCACATCAGCATGCGTACCAGCTTTAGCCGCACGGCAATTAACGCAGGTCCCACAACCATCGTTGCTACAAATCAAGGCAGAAGCGAAAGCAACTGCAGCAGATGATCGACCACTTCCGGGTGGGCCGGTAAATAACCAAGCATGCGTCATCTCTTGGGATTCTGCGCCGTTTCGAGCAGCCGCTACAGCGCCTTCGAGGATTTTTACCAAATGGGCTTGACCAACTAATTGATCGTAAACCGACATCACTACTTCTTCTTTACTGTTTTACGCGCAGTATTTCGAGCCGTTGTGGCAGCGCGACGGATTGGTTTCATCAGACGGTTTCCTTGCGCATCACGAATATTACGACGCAGTCCAGGAATTTCGCCAACCCGAGCAATGATTTCGTTATGAATTTCTGCAATGGTTTGGCGGCCATCGACAACTAAATATCGCTCTGGATCAAGAAGTGTTAGCTGCAAATACTCTTGACGAATTCTTTCGTGGAAATCAATTGGTTCGATCTCCAAACGATCTTTACTCTTTAATCGGCTAAGCCCAATTTCAGCTGGCTGATCGATTAAAATTGTTAAAGTTGGGAAAAGTGACTCAGTTGCCCAGCGCGAAATCCGGGCAACTTCACCTGAAACCAAGATACGACCGGCCCCTTGATAAGCAATAGATGAATCAAAGTAGCGATCGGTAATCACAACTTCGCCACGATCTAGCGCAGGACGAATCTTTGAAAAGACATGGTGAGCGCGATCTGCAGCATATAAAAGAGCTTCAGCACGTGGTGAAATTTCACCCGTTGAATGATCGAGCAATATTCGGCGTAGATCTTTGCCCATTTCGGTACCGCCAGGTTCGCGACTAAGAAGTACTTTTTCGCCTTCTTCTTCTAGCCACTTCTTGAGTAATTTACTTTGAGTTGATTTGCCGCTACCTTCGCCACCCTCAAAGGCAATAAAAATTCCCTTTGTTTGCGCTCCAGTAATCGAACCAAGTTCGCCCTTGATTGCATTTGAAATATCACTCCAAATAGAAACATTTGGACGGTCCTTCATCTGATGGTAGGAAACTGCGCCAATTAAAATTGCAAATAAACCAGCGATTAACAAAGTGATAGCAGCACCGTTATAAGCAACTTCGGTATTGCGAACCTTAATTCGGTATTCACCGATGTAGGCCGCAATAATTGGTGAAATTGCTAGAACCGCAACCAGTGTTACTCGAATAATTGATTGCATGAACGCAAATGTGCGGCCACGAACATCATCGTGGACTTCAAGACCAAGCATCGTGAAGCCAGTTACCCAGGAGACGCCAGAGAAAGCACCCAAAATAATTACGATAAAGACAGCTAGCGTGAAGTTCGGAATCGCCGCTAATAAAACCAAGAATGACCCTGCGACAGTTAAAGAGGCACCAAATAGTCGGCGGCGAGAGAACTGCGCAAATATTTTTGGACCAAACGCGATTCCGATCGCAAGGCCAGTAAATACCGAACCAAAGAGCACTCCATAGCCAGCATCACCGCCACCTAAGTCACCTACGAAGGTTCGCGCTAAGCCAATAACTGCACCCGCTGCAATGAAAGCGCCGATCATTCCAACAATAAGACCACGAATTATCTTTGAGCTGCTAACAACTTTATAACCTTCAATTAAAGATTTGCCAACACTGGAATCGGCTCTCTTCCCTGATTGGTGACGTTTTGGAATCTCTCGCAAATTAAAAATTGTCCATGCACTAAATGCAAAACTTAGCGCGTTTATATAAAGTGCGATATCAATTGAGGTGCCTTTAAAGCTTGGGAATGCTGCAGAGATAGCACCACTCAAAAGTGCCAATATTGCAAAGAGTCCTGCTGCAATCGGCGCAGTTCCGTAAGCGGCAAAGAGTGATACTTGGTTAGCACTTTCGAGTTTCTCTTTCGGAACTAAATTCGGAACGCTCGCATCTTTTGCTGGTGACCAGAAAAGCGAAACACATTCCACCAAAATTGTTGCGGTATAGAGCCAGAAATAGTTATTGACAATTGGAATTGAAATATAGAGTGCAAAGCGAATTACATCTGCAACCACCATAAGCATTCGCCGATCAAGTCGGTCAGCAATAACTCCAGCAATTGGTCCTAAGAAAACTGCTGGTAGTAAGCGTGCAATGAAGACGCCAGCAATTGCAAAGTTGGCTGTTGCATAATTTCCGCCTGATAATTGTTGAGCCAGCGCGGTAGTGGCAAGTAATCCGAGCCAATCTCCCAGTGAACCAAATGCCATCGCTTGCCATAGTCGGCGAAAAGCCGGGATTGCTAAAACACTTCGAGTCTCATCTGGTGCCGGCGCCGCCGGTCTTGGAAGAGTGTTGCTCACGGCTCAATCGTAGTGGGCTTGGTTTTCGCTTTCCCAGTGGCTGCCTTTTTGGCAACTCGCTTAGTGGCTGCTTTTTTAACGGTTTTTTTCGTCAGAGTTGGCGCAGCTTTAGCTGCTTTTTTACGACTCTTCTTAGGTCGTGTGGCTCCACCATTCTCAGCTTCCCAGGCTCGGCGGCCAGCTAATAATTCAAGTCCGCGTTCGATGGTCATCGCTTCAACTGTGTCGCCACGGCGAAGAGTCGCATTGGTTTCACCATCGGTTACATACATTCCAAAACGACCATCTTTAATTATTAAAGGTTTCTCTGTAGTTGGATCAATACCCAATTCTTTCAGAGGTGGCTTAGCAACTCCGCGACGACGTTCCTTTGGTTTGGAATAAATCTCGAGTGCTTCATCTAAAGTAATTGAAAATAATTGATCTTCGGCAGTTAGTGTGCGCGAATCAGCGCCTGCTTTTAGGTAGGCACCGTAGCGACCATTTTGCACAGTGATGTCATCACCGGCGGCATTAGTTCCGAGAGTGCGTGGCAAAGATAAAAGTTGTAACGCATCTTCATAAGTAATTGTGTCTAGCGTCATGGTTGAAAGAAGTGATGCTGTTTTTGGTTTTGGATCATCAGCTTTCTTGCGCTTCTTCTTAGCGCCTTCAACTACTGGTTCTACTGGGAAAACTTCAGTTACATAGGGGCCAAAGCGACCACTCTTTGCAATGATTGGCAAATTAGTTGCTAGATCAATTCCTAAATCACGTTCACCTGACGGTGCTGCTAGTAGTTCGATGGCTTTCGCCAAAGTTAATTCATCGGGTGCTAGAGATTCCGGAACGTTAGCTAACTTGCGAGTTTCACCTTCGCCCTCTTGCAGGTAGGCGCCATAACGACCAACTCGAATTTCAATCTCAGGTGAAAGACGCATGGTATTAACTTCGCGTGCATCAATAGCGCCTAAGTCAGCTGATAGTTCATTTAAACCAGGTTCGCCATCGTGGCCATAGAAGAAATCACGAAGCCAATCAACGCGCTTTGCTTGGCCACTTGCGATCTTGTCGAGATCTTCTTCCATGCTGGCGGTGAATTCGTAATCAACCAATTTTGTGAAGTGTGTTTCGAGTAGGCCAGTTACTGAAAAAGCTAAGAAAGTAGGCACTAAAGCTCGTCCGCGCTTTGAAACATAACCGCGGTCTTGAATCGTTGCAATAATTGAAGCAAATGTTGAAGGACGACCAATACCTAGTTCTTCTAGCTTCT
>CANLAY010000105.1 GCA_947488635.1 Candidatus Nanopelagicaceae bacterium | reverse complement strand
TGATGAAGCGCTGAGAAGTGAACTCGAATCTGGTGCGTGCGACCAGTCTCGAGTTCTACTTGAACTAGTGAAACCGATCGATAATATTCAATAACTTCATAGTGAGTAATGCTGATCTTGCCATTAGCAACTACCCCAAATCGATGATCTTCTTTTGGGTGACGATCAATCGGGGCATCAATGGTGCCACTGGAAGGATCAATATGTCCTTGAATGAGCGCGTGATAAATTTTTTCAACAGTGCGATCTCGGAACGCGTCCTTTAATACGTGATAAGCCTGGTCAGATTTTGCAACCACCATTAACCCAGATGTTCCGACGTCAAGGCGATGAACAATGCCCGCGCGTTCTGCTGGCCCAGTTGTAGTAATTGTGTAACCGGCTGCAGTTAGCGCACCGACCACAGTTGGACCAGTCCAGCCAGGACTTGGATGTGCCGCACAACCAACTGGTTTATCAATAACGACAATTGCATCGTCATGGTAAATAACTGTTAGACCTTCAATTGGAGTTAATGGAATTGGGTCAGGATTTAACGGTGCTGGTAAAAGAACTTCAATTATTTGGCCAGCTTCAACTCGTTCAGATTTTTGAAGCGCTCGACCATCAGTTGTAATGTCACCATCTTCTAGAAGTCGCACGACTGCAGTACGAGATAGACCCAAGACGCGAGTTAGCGCACTATCGATGCGTTCACCAGCTACGCCTTCAGGAACAGCCAAAGTCCGCAATTCACGATTGCTTTTATTTTGCGGCATCTACTGGCCCAACATTTCTAATTGTTAAAACTATTGCTAGGAACGCAGCAACTACGATCGCGCTGTCGGCTAAGTTAAACACTGGCCAATTGGTTATTTCGAGCCAATCAATTACTTCGCCTTTAAAGAAGCCTGGGCTTCGAAAAAGTCGATCAGTTAAATTGCCTAGAACCCCACCAAGGAGTAATCCAAGGGTATTTGCCCAGCCTAACGAGGTTATTTTACTGCTGTAAAAAGCGATCACGATGACAGCCGCGACGGCGATACCAGTGAACACAACTGTCGCCCCAGTTGCAAAGCTAAAGGCTGCCCCAGGGTTTCTTACTAAAGTCAATTGGAAAAAGGAGCCAAGAATTTCAACTGGATTACGCGCTGAAAGATTGTTTACTGCCCAAATCTTGGAAGCTAAGTCCAGCCCCCATGTCAGTGCCGCAACTAAATAGAGGCGGCGCACGTTAGCGCCGTTCTTCCTTAGCTTTGCAGATCATGCAGAGCGTTGCGCGTGGGAAAACTTGTAAGCGGGCCTTACCAATTGTGTTGCCACATTCTTCGCAAAGACCATAACTCTTGGTATCAATTCGCTCGAGAGCACGTTCTGTTTGTAGAACCATGTCGCGCGCATTAATTACAAGCGACATTTCATGTTCGCGTTCGAAAGTCTTAGTACCCGCATCGGCCTGATCATCGCCAGCACCTTCAGATGAAGAATGAATCAAGTCATCCATTTCAAGTTCAACTTTTGCTAATTCATCTTTCAAGCGAAGAAGTTCTTTTGAGATCTCAGCCCGGATTGATTTAAGTTCAGCAGCAGTCCAAGCTCCTTCATTTTCCGCCGCAACCAATGGTGATGGTGCAGCTTTCAATGGCTTAAGAGGTGCAACTTTTTTACTACTCTTATTAGGACGCGGTGGAGGTGGCATTACTAAGCGGCGTTCTTCAACCACAACTTCAACGGGTGCAATTACAACAGTATTAACACTTACAGTTTGTGATTTTTCATCAACACTAATTGTGGTTTTAGATCCCGCTTTAGCCGGAAATGGCTTGCCAATTGTTTTACTAGAAGCAGGCTTAGTTGCAGCTGGGCGGGCAACACTTGTTTTGGCCTTCTTAACTGGCGCAGCTTTCTTGGCAGGTGCTGCCTTTTTAGCTGCGGCTTTCTTGGCAGGTGCGGCCTTCTTGGCAGGTGCCTTTTTTGCTACTGCCTTCTTCGCTGGGGCTGCCTTTTTGGCAGGGGCTTTCTTCACAGCGGGTTTAGCACTTTTTTTGTTAGGCACGCGGGGCACCTTATGCCCAATAAGGGCTAAATGCCACTCGCGCCACCGCGCCTTATTCAAAGTAGGGCAAATTTTGGTTGCCGGCCTTTGCTTAGAATAGAATTCCCATAGGTTCAAAGCGCAATGACCAGGCCATCACCTGAGAGCGTTCCAGAAGAGGCGGCAGCTGCCGCGGTAGAACTGGAAAATGAACGCTAGTAAATAAGAGATCTTCCGCTTCTCTGGCTGTTTGCAGATGAGCGTTGGATAAGGCGGGTGGTACCGCGGTGATCGCTAAGTTGCGAAATCCGTCCCTCCATTTTCGAAAGTTATGAAGATGGAGAAGTAAATGACATTTCGCGCAATCCCAGCAGCTATTGATCTGCCTGCCATGGAGCGTTCCATCCTGACTTTCTGGAAAGAAAACTCGGTTTTCGAAGAATCTGTTAGTAATCGTGATGGTGCTGATACTTGGACTTTCTACGAAGGACCTCCAACTGCTAATGGTTTACCTGGCACACACCATATTGAAGCGCGCGTTTTTAAAGATGTCTTTCCACGTTTTCACACCATGAAAGGCAAACAAGTAATTCGCAATGCCGGTTGGGATTGCCATGGTTTGCCAGTTGAAATTGCTGTTGAGAAAGAACTTGGGTTTGCCGGCAAAAGCGATATAGAAAAATTCGGTATCGCAGCCTTTAACGATAAGTGTCGCGAATCAGTGCAACGTCACGTGGGTGCATTCACTGACATGACAAATCGCATGGGCTTCTGGGTGGATTTCGAAGAAGCTTATTGGACGATGTCGCCACAATATGTCGAGAGCGTTTGGTGGAGCTTAAAAGAGATCTGGCAAAAAGGTTTGCTTGTGCAGGATCATCGCGTTGCACCATATTGTCCTCGTTGCGGAACTGGTTTATCAGATCATGAATTAGCGCAAGGCTATGAAACTGTTATTGATCCATCGGTATTTGTGCGCTTCCCAGTAACTAGTGGTCCCCTGCAAGCACTAGGCGCAGCGCTATTAGTCTGGACAACTACTCCTTGGACTTTGGTATCTAACACTGCAATCGCGGTGCATCCTGAAGTGACATACGTTGTTGCGAAGGTAACAACTGTGCAAGACGACGTTTCTAGTAGCGAAGTTTTAATCGTGGCCGAGAATCTAATTTCTGCCCTCAAAGGTGAAGTTGAAATCTTGCAAAGCATGTCAGGAAGCGCACTTGAACATACTAAATACCAACGCCCCTTTGATTTCGTGGAGATTCCAGATTCCCACTTCGTAGTACTAGCAACTTATGTAACCACGGAAGATGGCACTGGTTTGGTGCATCAATCCCCCGCATTCGGCGCTGATGACTTAGCGGTCTGTCGCTCATATGGATTGCCTGTTGTTAATCCAATTGCACCTGACGGCAAGTTTTTACCTGAAGTTAAATTAGTGGGCGGGCTCTTCTTCAAAGATGCCGACAAGCCGTTAGTTAAAGAACTTAAATCACTTGGCGTTCTATACAAGCATGTGCAATACGAGCACTCTTACCCTCATTGCTGGCGCTGCCACACCGCCTTGATTTATTACGCACAACCTTCTTGGTATATCCGCACAACTTCTATCAAAGACGCCCTCATTCGCGAGAATGAAAAGACCGATTGGCATCCAGAAACCATTAAGACCGGCCGTTATGGCGATTGGTTAAATAACAATATTGATTGGGCGCTAAGCCGAAATCGTTTCTGGGGTACACCGCTACCAATTTGGTGCTGTGAAAATAAACATGAAGTTTGTATTGGCTCACTCGCCGAACTCGGCCAACTAGCTGGGCAAGAACTTTCAAGCCTTGATCCCCATCGTCCATTCGTGGATGACATTTCATTTAATTGTGCGCAGTGCAAAGAACCAATGACTCGTACTCCAGAAGTCATCGACTG
>CANLAY010000104.1 GCA_947488635.1 Candidatus Nanopelagicaceae bacterium | reverse complement strand
TTTTCACCGCACGCTTGCGCGGTGACTTTGGCTCAATAGCCATGGCACCAAATCCTCTATGCGTTAATTAACGCGCTCTGGCTTGTAGTCACTTATCTGGCTGGCAACCCTTGGGTTGGCCTGAGTAAATCCTTCAAGCAAATCTTTTTTAATCCGCCGCTGGCCTTCTCCGCGAATTGATTCGCGAGCCGCGCTGAACTGTTGCCCCAAGTATGCCACACCATCGCTCTAAAGAGTTAAATGAGCGTTACTTTTAGGCGCAAATCACCCGCGATGGCGGGCATGCACGTTCTGAAGCAACCCAAAACCGATCATTGTGGCGAACATGCTTGAGCCACCATATGAGACAAATGGAAGAGGTACACCAGTCATCGGCATCATGCCAAGTGTCATTCCAATATTTTCAAAGGCTTGAAATGCAAACCAAGCAATTACCCCCGTGCAAACTAGCCTGCCATAAGGATCATCTGATCTTCGCGCAATTCCAAAGGCCCTCATTAATACTGTGAGATAGAGAATTAAAATAAAGCCACAACCCAAAAATCCAAGTTCTTCACCAGCTACTGTAAAAATAAAGTCGGTCTGCTGTTCCGGAACAAATCTACCGTTGGTCTGTGGGCCATTAAATAAGCCCGTACCAATTAAGCCTCCTGATCCAACAGTTATTCGCGCTTGCCTTAATTGATAGCCACTGCCCTGCGAATCAATATTTGGATCAACAAATGCTTGGAGACGTTTTACTTGATAATCATTGATAATGCCAACATTAACGGCGACGAAGCTTCCGATGACTCCCGCTAAAATTAATCCAACTACCCAGCGCATTGGGGCTCCAGAAACGGCAATAATGGTGACAACTGCAATGCTAATAATAAAAATTGTTCCCATATCAGGTTGAGCTGCAATTAATAGGATAGGTATGGCAGCAACGACTAAAGCTTGCATTACATCACTGTGTTGAACAGCATCAGTAGCGTGCGTTCGCTCAGATAAAATCATCGACATACCTACGATAATTGAAATCTTGGCCAGTTCTGCTGGTTGCAATTGGAACCCAAAGGGAAGGCCAATCCAGGCTTTAGAGCCATTTACCTCTGCTCCTATCCCTGGAATTAAAACAGCGGTTAAACCAATTACGCCAAATATCCAAAGCAGTGGTGTGTAGGCGCGGATCAATCGATAATCAATTACCGTCGTTCCCCAGGCAAGCAGTGAACCAATCAAAATATTGAGGATGTGCCGCTTTAAGTAATACTCGGGATCTAGTCCATTTGCGGCGTACCAATTTCGGGTAGCGGCGTAAACCAAGAGAGTGCCCATTATTAAGAGAAGCGCAACAGCGATAGTTAAAATTGGGTCAAACCCAGCGAAGGCGGAAGGACGAGAGCTCTTACGGTAATTAACCCGTCGTGAAACTAAACTCACTTTGCCCCCTTCACTTTTGTTGCTGGAGAAATCTTTGGCAAGGTTACTGGCGGAACTCCGCTTGGGAAGATAATTTTCGCAGAATCAACCTTTGAGCCTTGAACACCGAAGAGAGTTTCGTAGATCTTTCTAACGCCAACGCCTGATGTAGATGCGCCGAAACCACCTTGGCTCACCATCATCACGACAGCAAATCTTGCTTTTTTGGCAGGTCCATATGCAGCAAACCAAGAAGTATCTGCCTTCTCGCCACCATTGGGATTTCTTCCAAAGACTTGGGCGGTTCCGGTTTTACCACTGATCTCAATTGGGAAACCGCTAAATACTCCAGCGCCAGTTCCACTGATCACAACTTCGCGCAACGCGCTTTGCAGAAACTTCATTGTCTTTTTATCTGCTGGCACAGTTCCAAGTTTTTCTCTCTCGAAAGTCTTAACTACTGTTCCATCAGTTTTTACAATCGCTTTCGCAATAGTTGGTTTCCAGATTGTTCCACCATTAGCGATAGCAGCATACATTTGCGCTAATTTGATGGGTGTAATAACTGTGTCACCTTGACCAATTGAGAAGTTGACCGCATCACCGGCGCGAATCTTCTCGCCATCTAAGCAGTTTTCATAGGCGAGCTGAACTAAAAATGCAGTCTGCTGGCTCTTCGGCGCACGGGTCTTATAGTTGCAATAGAAATCCTTATTTTGCGCATACCAAGCTTTGCGCCACTCACGATCTGCCAACCTTCCGGAGGATTCAGAAGGGAGATCTACGCCAGTCTTGATACCGACCTGAAACCCTTTGGCTGCGTTAAAGAAATGGTCATTTGCATCTGACTTCGGCTTAAGCCCTCCATCGCGTAACCATTCATCAAAGGCGATGCGATACCAAACAGTGTCACAAGAAATGGCGATCGCCTTCTTCAGAGATATTCGCCCCAGTGACTTGCTTTCGAAGTTTTGAAAAGCACGAGTTCCAACTTCTACTTGTGAGGGGCAATCATAATTTGCACTCAAGTCGTATCCCGCACTTGCTGCGGCAACTACCGAAACTGCTTTAAATGTAGATGCCGGGGCAAATAGCCCCTGTAATGCCCGTGAAAGTGCAGGTACTCCTTCCTTCTCGCTATATAAATTCTTCGCTTCCAAAACCGTAAGTCCTCGCTCAAAAGAGTTCGGATCATAAGTTGGATATGAAGCAAGCGCCAAGATCTGACCGTTTCTTACATCCATTACAACTGCAGCTGCGCCATCTGAGGGATTACCTAATTCGCGGGCTCTCCTTACCGCATCGGCTAGCGCGCTTTCAGCAGAAGCCTGCACGCGAGCATCGATACTAGTTACTAAGTGGTCTCCCCCGATCGGTTTTGAATTTTGACTAGTACTAGTAACCGCTTCCTTACGGTCAACTATTACCGTCTTAATTCCGGGAGTTCCTCGCAAATATTGATCGTATTGAATTTCCAAACCAGCTTTACCGATGGATTCAGAACGGAAATAACTGCCTCCAGTTGCTCCAGATAGATCACTCTCTGTTAGCGGACCCACATATCCGAGTAAGTGCGCAGCATTTACCCCAACATTTCCTGGATAGTTTCGGATCGAAACCGGGGTAGCCGATACACCGGGATATTGATCTGAGCGTTCAACAATTCGTAAGGCAATCTCAGGGTCGGCTTCTTTGGTAATCGGAATTGGTTGAAAGCGCGAACCCGTCCAGCATCCAGCGCGCAGACCTTTCGGCAATTCACCACATAAGCGAGTGCGTTGATAAATATCTTCATATTCCAGTTTCAAAAGTTTTGCTAGCGATTGCAATACACCAACACCTTTATCAGGCTGTCGGTCGATCACCGTGCGATCAACTGTTACGGCAATTCCGACTCGGTTTAGCGCCAACGGCACACCGGATGAATCAACAATTAGTCCACGGGTTGCGGGAGTTACGACATCACGGCTCTGAATTGAAAGTGCGGCATCACGATATTTGGGGCCGGCCGCAACCTGCAAATAAAAGAGGCGACCCAGTAAACCCGCCAATAGTGAAAAAATAAGCACTTGGACAACTAGCAAACTAAGCCTGGCGCGCTGATTCATCCCCGACTCTCCGCCTCAAAGAGTGCACTGTGGATGCGCGTAACGAAAGGCATCAATAGGGGAACCACTGCGACAGTCCAGAGCGCAGATGAAACTAGCGAAATAAAAATCTGCAAGGTACTGCCTAACTCGCTTCCAAACATCAAGCCAATAATTAGATAAGCAAACCTGGTAAGCGGGACGGCGATAGCAACTATTACAACAAGTGAGATGGGGTTGCCGCGAAAGTTATCATCGCCATATCCCAAATATGAGATTGAAAATCCAGCCAAAATCATTATCAGAGTCCACTGCCCCATCGGGCCAGATGTAGTTTGTGATAAATCCATAAGGAGCCCTGCGCCAAAGCCGGTAAGCGCGCCTAACTCTGGAGTACCGAGAGCTGACCAGAGAAGTGCAAAGATCAGAAAGAGTGAAACTCCCCCACCAAAAATTC
>CANLAY010000103.1 GCA_947488635.1 Candidatus Nanopelagicaceae bacterium | reverse complement strand
TTGCCTAACTTGCCAGCGCGCTTTTCAATAAACAATTGGCCACTAGTGCCAAGTGCGATTCCAGCTGAGTCATAGCCGCGATATTCCAGGCGACGCAAACCTTCAATTAGCGGAGTTATGGCCGAATTTTTACCGGTGTAGCCAACGATTCCGCACACAGGATTACTTCAATTCTGTTTCAACTACTTGAGCTAATTTAGAAGCCACGCTTTGCGCAACCGCGTCGCTTTGGGCTTCAACCATTACACGCACAAGTGGCTCAGTGCCAGATGCACGAAGCAATACTCGACCTTTTGAACCTAGTTCAGCTTCAGCTGCTTTAACTGCATCGGCAATAGCAGTTGAGCTAGCAAGGCGTTCTTTAGCGACATTCTTAACATTAATTAATACCTGCGGGAATCGCACCATAACGCGCGATAGCTCTTGCAGCGTTTGGCCTGAGCGCTTTACTTCAGCCAATAGTTGCAGCGCCGTTAATAAGCCATCGCCGGTATTTGCGTGATCGCGCATGATTACATGACCTGATTGCTCGCCACCTAAATTAAAGTCTGATTGCAGCATTGCCTCTAATACATAGCGATCGCCAACTGCAGTTGTCACTACTTCAATGCCTGATTCAGCCATGGCATGCATAAAACCAAGATTGCTCATTACTGTGCCGACAATGGTGTTCGCTCTTAACTTTCCTTGTGCTTTCAGGCCTTTGGCCAGAATCGCCATAATTACATCGCCGTCGATTTCATTACCTGCAGCATCAATAGCCAAACAACGATCTGCATCGCCATCGTGGGCAATACCAACATCAGCACCATTCTTAAGTACAGCGTTACGCAAATAATCTAAATGAGTTGAACCAACGCCATCATTAATGTTCCAGCCATCAGGCGTGTTAGCGATGGCAATAACTTCAGCCCCTGCGCGAGAAAGTGCAACCGGTGCGGTAAAGGATGAAGCGCCATTGGCACAATCAACTACAACTTTTAAACCTTTAAGTGAAACATCAATAGTTGAAAGTAAATGTTCGATGTAGTTATTAACTAATTGATCGCCATTAATTACTCGACCAACAGCAGCGCCCGTTGGACGTTGCCATGGTTCACCAATGCGGGCCTCAACTAGCACTTCGACATCATCGGCTAATTTCTCGCCACCACGTTGAAATAACTTAATGCCGTTATCTGGCATTGGATTATGCGATGCGCTAATCATGACGCCCAGGTCAGCGCCCGTGCTAGCAACCAAATAAGCAACTGCTGGTGTTGGAACAATGCCAACTCGATAAACATCTACGCCAGCACTGGTTAATCCGGCAACAACGGCGGCTTCTAGAAATTCACCAGATGCGCGTGAATCTTGGCCCACGATTGCACGCGGACGTTCATTGGAATTTTCTACGAGAATGTGAGCAGCAGCGACAGCTACATCGAGAGCTAATTCAGCAGTTAAATCAACGTTTGCTAAACCACGAATTCCGTCGGTTCCAAAGAGTGACAAAAAGTCCTCCTCCTGCCGAGATAGCTACCGAGTAAATCGGTGAAAGTGTATTAGCGCTTGCTGTATTGAGAACGCTTACGAGCCTTCTTTAGGCCGTACTTCTTACGTTCAATAACACGAGCATCGCGCTTAAGGAAGCCAGCCTTCTTAAGTGCTGGGCGGTTTGCTTCTTCATCAATCTGATTTAGCGCGCGAGCAACACCTAGACGAAGTGCGCCAGCTTGACCTGAAACTCCACCACCGTTGATGCGAGCAACAACGTCGTAACCATTTTCAGCACCAACAGTGCGGAATGGCTCTGAGACTAATTGTTGGTGAACTTTATTTGGGAAGTAATTCTCAAGAGTCTTACCGTTTACTACCCACTTGCCTGAACCAGGAACTAAGCGAACACGAGCAACAGCTTCCTTACGACGACCTGTGCCGCCACCTGGAGCTTTAATTGCTGGGCGGTTTGTCGCTGCAGCTGGAGATGATGATGAAAAAGAGGTTAGCTCTTGTGCTTCATCAAGTTCGATAGTTGTATTTTCAGACATGTATTTTCTATTCCCTTTTTCTATCGATTACTTAATGATCTGTGAAACTTGCTCGAAAACATATGGAGTTGGAGCTTGTGCAGCATGTGGGTGATTTGGACCCGCATAAACTTTTAGCTTTGATGCAATATCGCGGCCAAGACGGTTCTTAGGAATCATTCCCTTGATTGCCTTTTCAACAGCGCGGGTTGGGTGCTTTTCCATCAAGTCGCCGTAAACAGTTGAAGTTAAACCGCCTGGGAAACCTGAGTGGTGATGTGCAAACTTTTGGGTGGTCTTTGAACCAGATAGCGCAATTTTTTCCGCGTTGATAACAATTACAAAGTCACCCATGTCCATGTGTGGAGCAAATGTTGCTTTGTGCTTTCCGCGTAGAAGTGCAGCAGCATGAGTTGCCAAGCGACCCAAAACAACATCTTGGGCGTCGATGACATGCCACTTTCGCACTACATCGCCAGGCTTTGGACTATATGTACGCACGCTATTGCCTACCTTCTTCTTAGTTCTTGGTTAGTTCTTGATTCTTGACTTGTTAAGATTTGAGTCCACCTCGCGGCGGGCTTGATCTAGAGGGGTAAGGCTACCGCCACGCTCGCGCTGGGTCAAAATTGGATTTGGGTCAAAATGAGCGTGAATCAATGATCAAATATGGGCTCAGGACTCTCGTAAACCCAGCCATTTGCTGCGAAAACAGGGATTCGAACCAGAGAACGTGGGTCATGGCTAGTCCTCGTCTCGACGCGAGATGGTTAGTGCAGCGCGAGCAATTAACTCGGCATCATTCGGGTATTCAACTTGAACCAAAGTTAGACCTTCGGCTGGGAAAACCATTGAGTCAGAAATACGCTCTCGATTAGCTAGCATTTCAGCGATCCAGCTTGGTTCAAAGCGACCTTCAGCAACGCAAACAGCAGAACCCACTAGGTTGCGTACCATTGAATAGCAAAATGCATCAGCCACAACTTGGGCTACTAATAAGCCGTCGGCTTTGCGTTCCCAGTGGAATGTCTCAAGCGTGCGAATAGTTGTTGCACCTTCGCGGAACTTACAAAAGGCCGCAAAATCATGTTCACCTAATAACAGCGCGCTAGCTTCATTTAAGCGAGCTAGATCTAACGGCCGATACCAACTTGCGCGGTCATAACGATCAAGCGGGTTAATTGCTTTATTCGCATCAACAATTTGGTATTGGTAGTGCCGGCGAAGTGCTGAGAAGCGGGCATGAAAACCCTCTGGGGCAACTTCAAGTTCAAGGACCCGCAGATCGGTATCAAGTAATTGATTCAAACGATATTCCAGATCAGATAAATCCGTACTTTCAGGAACATCGACATGAATGATTTGGGCTGTGGCATGAACACCGGCATCGGTACGTCCAGCAACAATGCTTTCGCAGCGCTGTCGAACTATGGTGGCAAATGCTTTTTCAAATTCTTCTTGCACGGTGCGACGATCTGGTTGTTTTGCCCAGCCGGAAAAGTTTGTGCCATCGTAGGCAAGTTTGATCTTTAAACGAAGAAACCCACCCTCAGGAAAGAGAGTGGGTTCCGACATTTGAGTTGAAAACTAAGTTTTAAAAAGCTTAGTTATCTTTCTCAGTTAATACTTCGATGACTGCCATAGGCGCATTGTCACCCTTGCGTGGACCGATCTTGGTAATGCGTGTGTAGCCACCGTTTCGGGTAGCAAAACGTGGACCAATTTCAGTAAAGAGATGATGAACAACGCCCTTGTTAGCAATAGTTGCTAGAACGCGACGACGAGCATCGAGGTCACCCTTCTTCGCAAAAGTGATTAGCTTCTCCGCCAATGGACGAAGACGCTTTGCCTTTGCTTCAGTTGTAGTGATCTTGCCGTGCTCAAATAGCTGCTCTGCAAGAGTTCCTAGAATATGGCGCTCGTGTGATGGGCCACTGCCCAGACGAGGACCTTTA
>CANLAY010000102.1 GCA_947488635.1 Candidatus Nanopelagicaceae bacterium | reverse complement strand
GAGCAAGCCCTTGATAAATTCCTAAAGGAGCAAGAATAAGTGGTCGAGTTTAAGCCAAAGAAGTCTGTTGCCCTATCTGGTGTTCCGGCTGGCAACACAGCACTTTGTTCTGTTGGAAAAAGTGGTAACGATTTACATTACCGCGGCTATGACATTTTAGATTTAGCTAAGCACTGTGAATTCGAAGAAGTTTCTTATTTATTGATCCACGAAAAGTTGCCGAACTTAGCCGAACTAACAGCGTATAAAGCAAAGCTAAAGAAACTGCGCGGATTACCTGATTCGCTAAAGCGTGTGCTCGAGCAGATTCCAGCTACTGCCCACCCAATGGATGTAGTTCGCACCGGTGTTTCAGCCCTCGGCACCATGGAACCTGAAGCTGATGCGCACGAAATCACTGCGGCACGCGAGTTAGCTGATCGGTTAGTTGCCTGTATTCCTTCGATCTTGGTCTACTGGTATCACTTCAGCCATAACGGCAAGAAGATTGAAGTAGAAACAGCAGATGATTCTGTGGCAGCCCACTTCTTACATATGTTGCATGGCGAAGTTCCTAATGTGCAATGGGAAAAATCGATGCAGATATCACTAATTCTCTATGCAGAGCATGAGTTCAACGCCTCAACATTTGCCGCCCGCGTTATCGCAGGCACTGGTTCAGATATGTATTCAGCCATTACTGGTGCAATTGGTGCGCTCCGCGGACCAAAGCATGGTGGCGCTAATGAAGTTGCCCTTGAAATTCAAGAGCGTTATTCAAGTGTTGATGAGGCCGAAGCAGATATTCGTGCTCGCGTTGCCAATAAAGAGGTGGTAATCGGATTTGGTCACCCGGTCTACACAATCTCAGACCCACGCAATGTGGTCATAAAGACTGTGGCACATGAGTTATCGCAAACACAGGGTGATCTGAACCTTTATAACATCGCCGAGCGCATCGAATCTGTGATGTGGGATGCCAAGAACATGTTCCCTAATCTTGACTGGTTCTCAGCGGTTTCTTATAACAAGATGAATATCCCGACCTCTTTCTTTACTCCTATCTTTATTATTGCCCGCACTACTGGCTGGGCAGCTCACGTTATTGAACAACGTATTGATAATAAGATCATCCGGCCAAGTGCTAACTACACCGGCCCCGAAGATTTAACTTTTGTTCCACTCGCTGACCGATAAAACATAACTGAAAAGGAAATAACGTGTCATCACATATCGCGCGCCCAGTTCAAGAATTCGATAAAGAGATTGTCGATATCGTTGATTACGCACTTAATTTTCAAGTTACTTCAGATGTCGCCTACGAAACTGCTTATAACTGTTTACTAGACACCATCGGTTGTGGCCTTGAAGCACTCGAATATGAAGCTTGCCGTAAATTACTTGGCCCGCTTGTGGCGCAAGGTGAAATTGAAACTGGTGTTCGAGTTCCAGGTACTGGTTACAAATTAGACCCAGTGCAAGGTGCTTTTAACATTGGCGCGATGATCCGCTGGTTAGATTTCAACGATACTTGGCTAGCTGCTGAATGGGGACACCCATCCGATAACTTAGGTGCGATTATGGCTACTGCTGACTGGATTTCACGAAATCCAGAATATGCAACCGGCACGAAGCTAGTGGTCAAAGATATTTTGACGGCCATGATCAAAGCCCATGAAATTCAAGGCTGTATTGCACTTGAAAACTCATTTAACAAAGTGGGCTTAGATCACGTAATTCTAGTTAAAGTCGCTTCGACTGCAGTTGTTTCACAGATGCTCGGCTTAACTCGTGAACAAACTTTAAATGCGGTTTCACTTGCTTGGGTTGATGGTCAAGCACTTCGCACTTACCGCCATTTCCCAAATGCAGGTTCCCGTAAATCATGGGCTGCTGGAGATGCCACATCACGCGCAGTTCGTTTAGCGTTAATCGCTAAGACTGGCGAAATGGGTTATCCATCTGTGTTAACCGCCAAAGTTTGGGGTTTCTACGATTCACTCTTTAAGGGTAATCACTTTAAATTCCAACGTCCTTACGGAACTTATGTCATGGAGAACGTGCTCTTTAAGATTTCTTTCCCAGCAGAATTCCATAGCCAAACCGCAGTAGAGGCAGCTATGACTCTGCAAGGACAGATGGTTGCAGCTGGAAAGACTTCAGATGATATTAAGTCGGTAACAATTCGTACTCACGAAGCATGTATCCGCATTATCGATAAGAAGGGTCCACTCAATAACCCAGCAGACCGCGATCACTGTATTCAGTACATGGTTGCAGTACCGCTTATTTTCGGTCGCCTGACAGCTCGTGACTATGAAGAAGACATTGCAGCTGATCCACGCATTGATGCTTTGCGCGAGAAAATTCTTTGCGTTGAAGATACTTCTTACACCGCTGACTACCATGATCCAGCTAAACGTTCGATTGCTAATGCGCTAACTATTGAATTCAATGACGGCAGCAAACTCGCAGAAGTTGCAGTTGAATACCCAATTGGTCACGCACGTCGTCGCACCGAAGGTATCCCGCTGTTAATTGAAAAATTCCGTACTAACTTGGCGCGCATCTATTCACCTGAGCAGCAGAAGCGAATTGAGGATGCCACTCTTGATCGTGCAAAGCTCGAGCAAATGTCGGTTGTAGATTTCACTGATCTGCTCGCAAAGCCTTAAAAACAGGGTAATTTTTGCGTTAGTTACGCGGTAATTCCTAAGGTATTCTTAGCCCTCGTTGACCAATGCCGGTCAGTGCATTTGGGCGAAAGCCTTAATGGGGTATGGGGTAATTGGCAGCCCTGCTGATTCTGGTTCAGTAAGTCTAGGTTCGAGTCCTGGTACCCCAGCGAACGTGATTCAAAGATTTAAAAATATGTACTAGGGCCCCGTCGTCTAGCGGCCTAGGACTCTGGCTTCTCAAGCCAGCTACGAGGGTTCGAATCCCTTCGGGGCTACAAAAAGAGAACTGCCCGCCTTCCTTCGAAATGAGCAGAGGCGGGCAGTTCTTATTCAATTACTTGATTGTGATAACTGCGCTCATCGACAATGCTAAATTCTTAGCATCTCCGGTATTGCTGCCACGAACAACGCACTCACCTGCACGTACAGCGATAACTCGCTTTCCGATTACATAGCATGTTGGCTTTGAATCAGTTGACCACGAGATTGCTACTCCACCATAGCTCTTGGCTGGCAGGATGAAACCTTTGCCACGATTAAGCGAAGTAGGAATTGCAGAAACTTTCTGAGCCGCTGGACCAAAAACTGTCGCAGGACCATCAGTGATATCGAAAGTCACTAAATCTGTATCGGCATCTTTATCGCCTTTTCCAGGAATTACTGGCTTCATAGTTCCGTAAAGACGTGCTGGCTTGATAGCATCACGATTTTGAATTGGTGAAGTTGGTGCTACTTCAAGACCCTTTGTATCAGTATTAGTAAGGACGAAAGTTACCTTACCTGTGGCATCAGTTTTTCCAACTAATTCAAGACCAAAATTGCCACCATCCTGTGCGGTTACTTTTTTGCCATCAGCAGTTAACCAGTTGGCTTGTGAACCACTGTAAGGGGCATTAATTTGCAGACGTAATTCTTGGTTCGCTGCAGGTGTTACACCATCAGTTGTTACTGCGTAAACCAAAGTCAACGTGGTTCCGTGGCCAATATAGGTATAAAAAGCCTTGGTGCCGGCTGAGTAATACTGTGCGATATCGCCAGTAGCATCAACACTGTTTGTAGCGTCATAACTTGGGCTTACTAAGCGAGCCGATGGTAAGCCAGCTGCAGTACTTGAAGGAATTGCTGTGATTGAAGCAGCAATAACTAGGGCAAGCGAAACTAAAGCTCGTCCTGTCTTAAGTGTTCTGATATTCATTTCTTCTCCTTATACGGGACGATGCCCTTGAAAATCATGTATTTCCAAGGGTTATTGCTTTGTTAGCTTGCCGACTCCATCAACTGAAAAATAGCGGATGTAATCAACAAATAGTTGGG
>CANLAY010000101.1 GCA_947488635.1 Candidatus Nanopelagicaceae bacterium | reverse complement strand
TTCAGCTAAAACTCAAATTGTGATTGATCCGCGTATGGCAACAGTTGATACCTATCGCGTTGCAGATCAACGATTTATTGCAGCTCCTAAAGTTGTTTCAAAGCCAGCTGACCCAGAATGGCACGACCAATGGCGCAAGTTAAGTCTGCGCACAGCCAAGCTAGTAAGTGAAATATCCAATTGGTCGGAAAGTGCTTTAGCACGCGAGTTAGCAGTTGAGTTATCTGGCGCAGTTTTCATCGCATCATCAAGACCCATTCGTGATCTGGAAAGTTTTGCCACCCCGCGCACTGGAATCGAAACCTTTGCTAATCGCGGGCTAGCTGGTATCGATGGCAACATTTCAACCGCGCTCGGAATCGCAACTGCTCGCCCGAGTGCAACGGCAATTATTGGCGACTTAGCTTTCTTACATGACTTAACTGGTTTAGTTGGAAAAACTTCGGCCAACTTGCGCATCATCGCAATTAATAATGATGGTGGCGGAATCTTCTCAACTCTGCCACAAGCAAACGTCGATGGATTTGAAACTGTATTTGGAACTCCGCATGGCTTAGATTTAGAAAAAATAGCAGCCGGGCTTGGCATAAGTGCGAAAACTATTTCTTCCTTCGCCGAATTAAAGAGCGAGCTGGCTAAACCAATTTCTGGGATTTCAGTATTGGTTTGTCAGATGCCTAATCGCGAGAGTAATGCGGAACAGCTAAAAGCACTTGTTGCTAATTTAGAATCAATTTAAAGCGCTGCGCATTGGCGCAAATTTTGCTTCGCTTTCAGCTAACTCTTTCGCTGGCAATGAGCCATTAACGATTCCACATCCGGCAAAAATTCGGATTTCTTTTCCAGAAATCTGACCACAACGCAGTGCTATGCCTAACTCGCCATCACCTGAGGCATCTATCCAACCTACTGGACCGGCATATCGCCCCCGATTTATACCTTCATTAGCGTTAATTAACGCGAGCGCTTTCTGAGTTGGTGTGCCACAAACAGCTGCAGATGGGTGCAATTTTTCTAATAATGAAAAGCTATCAACTTGTTTAGTGGTTTCAACCAAAGCTCCGGTTACATCGGTAGCTAAGTGCATGACATTGGTTAGGTGCAATACAAATGGTGATTCAGGCACGTTAGTTGATGAGCAGAATGGTTCGAGCGCATCGGCAACTGAGCGCACTGCGTAGTTATGTTCTTCGAGATCTTTGGAAGAACGTGCCAGCGAACCAGCTAGCGCTAAGTCGCGTTCGTCATCACCAGTCTTGCTAATGGTGCCGGCTAATACCCGTGATGTAACCATGCCTTTGCTTAAGCGCAGCAATAGTTCAGGCGTGGCGCCAACTAAACCGGCAACTGCGAAATTCCAGGTTGATGGATATTCATTCGCTAAATTGCGCAAGACGCTACGAACATCAATTTCACTATCTGCATGTGCACTTTGATCACGCGCCAAAACTACTTTATCTACAGTGCCACCTTGAATTTCGCGAACCAAGTTAATTACCTGATCTTCCCAGTCACTCTTACTAATTGGCTCATCTTGCCAAGTTAACTTAGCTGAAGCAGAAACAGTTTTTTCGGTAGGCAAAATTGGTTGGGCAATGTCACCAATCCAAGTCAACCAAGATTTTCCATTGCGTTGACCAACAATTACTTTTGGAATTACTAAAACTGATTCTTCAGATTCTGAAAATGAAAACGAGGTAAATAAAACTGGCCCAGTACCACTTGCATGCACGGCATCTGCTACCGAAAGCGCCTCAACTTGGTTATGCCACCAAGTGCGTGCATCGTTAAATCGATTAGGACCACTAACTGTGGTGCTGGCATGAACGCCCCAACCAACCAAACCATCGCCACCGCGCACCCAAGCAATCGGGGCATCTGCTGGCAGTAAATCTAAAAGCGGTAAGTGCTCACCCAGTCGGACGGTATTGATTGAAATCATCTTGGCGCCCTTTCCTTGGGTGAAAATCTCGAATAACTCGCACTTGAAGTTGTAGCCGAGCCTACCTTCAGAGAGAATGCACCTATGTCGCGAGCTAATCTCAATAAAGACCCCGATGAAGTTGCTGCGATGTTTGATGGCGTTGCCAAACGCTATGACCTAGTTAATGATCTGCTGAGTTTGGGTCGTACTAAAGCTTGGCGCCGCTCGACCACAGCGATTATTGCGCCAAAGGCCGGCATGAAGATTCTTGATCTCGCCGCCGGAACAGGTTCGTCGTCTGAACCATTGGCAGCAGCTGGCGCCGATGTGATCCCAGCTGATTTTTCCGAAGGAATGCTGGCCGCTGGCCGCAAAGCCCGCCCACATCTGCCATTTACTAAGGCCGATGCCTTGAATCTGCCCTTCAAAGATGGCGAATTTGACCTCGTGACCATCTCTTTTGGCCTGCGCAATACCAATGATTTTGACCTTGCCCTGCGCGAGATGCTCCGCGTGACCAAGAGTGGTGGCCGCATCGTGATCTGCGAATTTAGCGCTCCAGTCTGGCGTCCTTTTCGTACCATTTATACCAATTACCTCATGCGCGCCCTGCCCTTTATCGCCCGCAAAACTTCCTCAAATCCTGATGCCTATGTTTACCTGGCCGAATCAATTAGGGCTTGGCCGAATCAAGTCGCCTTGGCTGAACACATTACAAAGGCTGGTTGGTTAAACGTTGGTTGGCAAAACTTAACTGGCGGAGTTGTTGCAGTTCACAGCGCTGTAGCGCCGCAGCGGTAATAAGTAACGCTTACCCGAGAATAGGATTACGCCTGTGACTGGAACAAGTAATCCATACATCCCGATTCTGGTAATTGGGGCGATCGGCCTCGGATTCGCCATCTTCTCAGTCGGCATCTCATTAATCACCGGTCCAGCCCGCTACAACCGAGCCAAGCTCGATGCATATGAATGTGGAATCGAACCTTCACCACAAGCTGCCGAAGGTGGCCGTTTTCCAGTTAAATACTTCTTAACTGCAATGCTTTTCATTATTTTTGATATTGAAATTGTTTTCCTTTATCCCTGGGCAGTGACTTTTGATCAACTCGGTCTCTTTGGCTTAGTTGAAATGGGAATCTTCATCGCCACTGTTTTTGTTGCTTATACCTATGTCTGGCGCCGTGGTGGATTGGAATGGGATTAATTTAAATGGGTCTAGAAGAGAAATTACCTAGTGGGTTTTTATTAACCTCAGTTGAAAAACTTGCCGGTTACATGCGCAAGAACTCATTGTGGCCAGCAACTTTTGGTTTGGCATGTTGCGCAATTGAAATGATGGCAGCCGGTGCTGGTCGTTATGACTTAGCTCGTTTCGGAATGGAAGTTTTCCGCGCATCTCCACGTCAAGCAGATTTAATGATTGTGGCTGGTCGCGTATCAAACAAGATGGCGCCAGTTCTTCGCCAGATTTATGATCAAATGGCAGCGCCAAAATGGGTTATCGCAATGGGTGCATGTGCATCTTCGGGCGGAATGTTTAACAACTATGCAATCGTGCAAGGTGTTGATCACGTAGTACCAGTTGATATTTATCTACCTGGTTGTCCACCACGTCCAGAAATGTTGATGGATGCAATTCTTAAACTGCACGATCAAATTTATGTTGAAAAGCTTGGTCCAAACCGTGAATTAGTTATTAAAAACGTTGAAGCCGCAGCTCTGGCAGCCCTGCCAACCCATCAAATGAAGGGGTTGTTAGCGTAATGAGTAATGACGAGCGCGGTTCTTTCGGAACTCACGGCACTGGCGATACTTCAGGTTATGGCGGGCTAGTTCGCAATCAAGTAAGCCCAGGATCAACTGAGCGCCCATATGGTGGGTATTTTGATCAGGTAGCAGATGATTTAGAGCGGGCTTATCCAGATTTTGCTGATGCAATTGAGCGCGTAGTTGTTGATCGTGGTGAACTAACACTGCACATTAAACGCGAACGTTTAGTAGAAGTTTCGCTGATTTTGCGCGATCGCCTTAAGTTTGAAAACTGCTTAGGT
>CANLAY010000100.1 GCA_947488635.1 Candidatus Nanopelagicaceae bacterium | reverse complement strand
GATCGCGAGATAGATAAGTCCAGAAGTCATGATGGTTAAAGATAGAGGGGGTTCACGCTCAAATCGGGTATTTGGGGGCCTTTAAAGCTGGCTACTTAATTGCCGGATTCTCTTTTACAAAGCAGATGTGATCACGCCAAGCCCCATCAATATGTAGATAACGTGGACGATCGCCTTCGAGAATAAAGCCAGCTTTCTCTGCCACCCGACGCGAAGCGCTATTTTCTGGGCGCAAATTAATCTCAACGCGATGCAGTCCTAACTCATCAAACCCGTATGCAGTAAGCATTTCGACGGCCTGCGTAGTAAATCCACGATTGGCAAAGCGGCGATCAATCCAATACCCAATATGTGCACCTCGTAGCGCCCCATAAATAATGCCGCCCATAGTTATCTGGCCAATCAGATTTGGGCCTTCCCAGATAGCCAGTGAAATCGTGCGGCCACTACGCCCATCGCGGTTATAAATGCGCACCATATCGAAAAAGGAGGGCCGCTTTGAAATTAGATCCCCGCCATCAATATGTTCTGGCACTTGTGGCAAGGTCGCTTCCCAAGGAGTAAGCCATTCGCGGTTTTCAGCACGCACTGCAAACCATTTACCGCGGTCACGAAATCGCAACGGGCGAAGGGTTAGTTCATTACTTTTTAAAACGACCGGCCAATTCTGATCAGACATGCGATCGCTCACAGCTAGTTAAATGTATCGACGCTCGAGCACAACTACGGTTACTTCTTGCCCAATTGCTTTTTCAATATCACTTTCCGAGAGTGCAATAAAAGCATTGGCATCGGAGAGTGTTGATTGCTCATCTTGTGATGGAAGTGGCATCACTGAAGTGCCATCTTCGGAAAGAATCGCGCGAATATAGGAACGTAGCCCGGCCATCGATGCAACCGGCTTTTCTAGCTTCGCTTTAACAGCTGGGCGATGAATTGTTGAGGCCCCTAGCAAAGTGCGAATCATCGGGCGAATGAATAGTTCAAACGAGATATATGCCGAAATCGGATCACCCGGAAGCGTTACAACAGGTGTTCTATCAGGACCGATAGTGCCAAAGTTATGGCGACCGCTAGCTTCAATGGCTAAATCAACTGTGGTGATATCGCCTAATTTAGCCAAGGTGCGAGTAATTAGATCGAATGAATCATCTTGGCGTTCGCCACTAATAATAATTAAATCTGCGCGAACTAATTGATCCTCAATTACCCGTTGTAGTTGTTCTTCATCATCTGGAATTGAGTGAACGCGGTAACCAATTGCACCTGTTTCGCGAACGGCTGTAGTTAACAACCAAGAATTGGTTTCATACTCTTCATCGCCAGTAAGTGGTTTGCCGGGTTCGACTAGATCTGGACCAGCTGAAAGAACTACTACGCGCGGATGTGGTCTCGTAGGTAGATGATCTAAACCAATTGAGGCAGCCAAGCCAATTTGGGTAGCCCGAATTCGCGCTCCGGCTCGCAATACCAATCGCTCACCAGCATGAACATCGTTAGCCAAGGTTGCTCCGTGAGCATCGAGCAATGGCATATCAAATGATTCAAGTGGCTTACAAATGGAAATTAGCGAGGTGAGAAACTCATCTACCTTTGTGCGCTCTGACATAATCCCACCATACTTTGTAACTCGATACTTCCTAGGGATTTAACTATGAATGAAGATGTGAAGTCTGACAAAGAACGGTTGCGCAAGCGATATCGGGTCGAACGTCATGATGGTTTCGTCCCGGTTGAATTCACCCATTTAGCGCAAAGTCTCGAAATTGCAGCCGCCCAAGTAATTGCTAGCTATTATTCTTATGGCGATGAACCAGTTACAAAATTGTTAAATCAGACCTTAATTAAAGCTGGGAAAACTCTCCTGCTGCCATGCATCAATGGACCCGAGATGTTCTGGGTGCAATGGAATGGCGATGAATCACAACTCAACCACAAAACTAAAATTTCCGAACCAATAGGGCAACCGTTTAATGACTTGGCGGCAATCGATGTGGTCTTAGTTCCTGCGCTGCGAATGGATTCAGAAGGTTATCGATTGGGTCAAGGTGGTGGATTTTATGACCGCTTCTTGCCGAAAGTTAAAGCATGGAAAATTGGTTTGCTCCACGATGGTGAATTAACTAGTCAAAAATTGCCACGCGAACCACATGACATTGCGCTAAATGCCGCAGCTACGCCAGATTTAGTTGTGCGCTTTAAGATTTAGGAAGATTGCGTGCAATCACTATTCGCTGAACTTGATTTGTGCCTTCATAAATCTGGGTTAGCTTGGCATCACGCATCATGCGCTCTACTGGATAATCTGAAACATACCCGTATCCGCCCAAGATCTGAACTGCATCAGTAGTTACCTTCATAGCCACATCGCTAGCAAAGCATTTACTTGAAGCTGAATAAAACTTTAGATCGCCATCATTGCGTTCTGATCTAACAGCTGCGGCATAAGTTAACAATCGAGCTGCTTCAATGCTCATTGCCATATCTGCCAACATAAATTGCACTGCCTGGAAATCAAAGATTGGTTTGTTAAATTGTTTGCGTTCATGAGCGTACTTTGTTGCCACATCAAGGGCGCCCTGCGCTAAACCAAGTGCTTGCGCCGCAATAGTAATTCGGGTGTGATCAAGGGTATCCATCGCGAGTGCAAAACCTTTACCCACTTCGCTAATTCGACGATCATCGAAAAGTTCTACATTGTCGAAATAGACTTCGCGAGTTGGTGAACCTCTAAAACCCATCTTCTTTTCGGGTGCTCCAAAAGAAACGCCAGGGTCTGATTTTTCAACTACAAATGCCGTAATTCCTTTAGCGCCAAGGGATGCATCAGAAGTTGCTAAAACCGTATAGAAATCTGAGAATCCAGCGTTTGAGATCCACTTCTTGCTGCCGTTAAGGATCCACTTGTCACCACTTTGAACTACTTTGGTGCGCATTGATGCCGCGTCTGAACCAGCTTCTGATTCAGATAAGCAATACGAGAAACCTTTACCTTTAGCCAACTGAGTTAGCCAGCGTTCTTTCTGCTCTTTGTTTCCACCAAGCATTAGCGGTAATGAGCCCAACTTGTTTACGGCTGGAATAAGCGAGGAAGATCCGCAAACTCGAGCAACTTCTTCAATAATGATTGCAACTCCGAGAGCATCTGCCCCTTCGCCACCAAATTCAGTTGGTACATGTGAAGCTGCTAAGCCAGCTTTTTGTAACGCATCGAATGCTTCTTGGGGGAAACGGTGATCTTCATCGACAGCTTGAGCATGTGGAGCAATTTCATTTTCAGCTAACGAGCGAACACTTGCGCGCAGATCTTTATACTCACTTGGTAAATCAAAGAGCGCGTCCATTGTTACTCCATCACTTATTTGCCGGACCGACGTTCGCGATCAGCAAGTTCTTGTAGGTACTTATTATATTGAGCCAACTCATCTGGCTGCCCCATGGCCGCCATTCGTTCCACTGAGCGATCAATTCGGCGTGCTTCTCGCGCATCATCGCGAGTCCACATAATGAAGGTCGCAACTAGTGCGATCAGAATTGGGATTTCGCCCATTGCCCAGCCAATTGCACCGCCCTTATTTTGATCAGCCAATAAATCGCCCACCCAAGGTGTCTGCAGAGCTGCGAAGTAACCCGAATCAATCAAGGTAGAAGATGACATCAAAGCGACTGAGAAGAATGCATGAATACTCATCGCCGCTAATAAAGTCACAATGCGCACGAGAAATGGTGGACGCTTTGGATTTGGGTCAATTCCGATGATTACATGGAAGAAGAGAAAGCCCGCTAGCAAGAAATGAATATTCATAAATAAGTGACCGGCGTGAGTATTCATTAATTTGCCAAAAAGTGATGTGAAATAAAGCAAAAAGAGCGAACCATCAAAAATAATTATTGCTCCCACTGGGTTAACAATTATTGATGAATATCGTGAATGCAGCGCTGAAAGCAAAGTCCCCCGCACGCCACGCTCTTCTGAATTTCTACCTTGTGGCAATGTGCGAAGCGCCAAAGTAATAGGTGCGCCTAACACGATGGCGATCG
>CANLAY010000099.1 GCA_947488635.1 Candidatus Nanopelagicaceae bacterium | reverse complement strand
GATCCAATTGAACATGGGCTTTTGTTTGAGCGATTCCTAAACCCAGAACGTATCTCAATGCCTGATATCGATCTGGACTTCGATGAACGTCGTCGCAGCGAGATGATTCGTTATGCCACCACAAAATACGGCGAAGATCGTGTTGCCCAAATCATTACTTACGGCACCATCAAATCGAAGCAAGCGATTAAAGATTCAACTCGAGTCCTTGGCTATCCATATGCAATAGGTGAACGGTTAACTAAAGCCTTGCCGCCAGCTGTAATGGGTAAAGATATTTCATTAGGTGGAGTTTTTAATCCGCAAGATGATCGCTATGGCGAAGCAAATGAATTCCGCCAACTTTATGAAACTGACCCCGAGAGCAAAATAGTTGTAGATACCGCGCGTGGTCTTGAAGGACTCAAGCGACAGTGGGGAGTCCACGCAGCTGGCGTTATTCTCTCGGCCCAACCATTACTTGATGTAATTCCAATTCATCGCCGCGAAGCAGATGGCGCGATCATTACCCAATTCGATATGGGTGCTTGCGAAGCCACTGGTTTACTAAAGATGGATTTCTTAGGACTTCGAAACCTATCTGTTCTTGATGACTGTTTACTAAATATCAAAGCTAACCGCGGCGAAGAAGTTGTTCTCGAAACGCTAAAACTCGATGATAAGAAAACGTATGAGTTACTTGCCCGAGGCGACACTCTGGGTGTGTTTCAGCTCGACGGTGGGCCTATGCGCGCACTACTTAAGAGTTTAGCGCCAGATTCATTTGCCGATATTTCAGCAGTAATCGCGTTATATCGTCCAGGCCCAATGGGTGAAAATGCGCACAACAACTATGCCGATCGCAAGAATAAACGTAAACCGGTCGAGCCAATTCATGCTGAACTCCAAAAACCACTCGAAGAAATTCTGGGTGATACCTACGGACTTATTGTTTATCAAGAACAGGTAATGGCAATCGCCCAGAAAGTTGCGGGGTTCTCACTGGGGCGTGCAGATCTATTGCGTAAGGCAATGGGTAAGAAAAACCGTGATGTTCTAGATAAAGAGTATGTTCACTTCGAAAGCGGCATGCGTGGAAACGGCTTCTCAGCTATGGCAATTAAGCGTCTTTGGGACGTTCTAATTCCGTTCTCGGATTATGCATTCAACCGAGCACATAGTGCTGGCTACGGCATGGTTTCGTATTGGACTGGTTATTTAAAAGCTAATTACCCAGCTGAATATATGGCAGCACTGCTAACAAGTGTGCGTGATGATAAAGATAAGTCGGCGCTTTATCTATCGGAATGCCGACGCATGGGCAGCAAAGTTCTACCACCAGATGTTAATGAATCAGATGCCGAATACACCCCGCGCGGAATTGATATCAGATTTGGGTTAGCTGCGATTCGCAATGTTGGCGAAGGCGTTGTTGCTTCGATAAAAGCTGCACGCGAAGCTAAAGGCCGCTTCACTTCATTCGGTGATTTCTTAGCCAAAGTTGATGCTCAAGTTTGCAACAAGAAGACCATTGAATCTTTAATTAAAGCAGGTGCTTTTGACTCACTCGGCGAATCCCGTAAAGGTCTAATGAGCGTTCATCTGGAAGCCATTGACTCGATAATTGAAAGTAAGCGCGCTGAAGCGATTGGCCAGTTCGATCTATTCGGTGGCGATAGCATCACATCAGTTGCAACCATGGAAGTAGAAGTGCCAACTGGCGAATGGGAGAAAGCGCTGCTCTTGAGTTATGAGCGTGAGATGTTAGGACTCTATGTTTCTGATCACCCGCTTCTTGGCGTGGAACATATCCTGCGAGCCAGCGTTTCAAAATCAATTTCGGAGTTAATCGATGAAGGCGGCGATCACGAACAGATTGTGACCATCGGCGGTTTAATCACTGGAATTACTCGCAAAATTACTAAAACTGGTTCGAACTGGGCAGTGGTAAATATCGAAGATCTAGAAGGTGCTCTCGAAGTTTTATTCTTCTCAAATACTTACAATCAATACGCAATGACCTTAACGACAGATCGAGTTGCACTTATTCGCGGTCGAGTAGATCGACGCGAAGATAAACTTCGTTTTACTGCCCTCGAAGTAACCTATCCAGATATCACGCAAGGGCCAGTTGGTCCGTTAGTGATCACAATGCCAGTGGCTCAGTGCACGCCACCAATCGTTGATCGCTTGAAAGAGATTTTGCGTACTCATCCCGGAAAACGCGAAGTCCATCTGCAATTAGAGGAACCCAGCGGCAACACAGTCATGAAGCTGGAATTTAAGGTCACATCTTCGCCAAGTTTGAGCGCTGACCTCAAAGCGATCCTCGGGGTTAATTGTCTGCAGAACGTGTAGCTCTTAGAAGTAGAATAGGGGAGTGATTCGAACCCTTGATCTGCGTGGTCGCACATTAACTAAAGCGGAGATTAACCGCGAGATTCCGCGCGCTCGATTAGATGTCGAAACCGCCATGGCTGCGATCGCACCAATTCTGGAGCGAGTTAAGAATGGCTCCGAAGCAACCCTGCGTGAATTGGCGCAAGAATTCGATGGCGTAAAGCCAGCCCAGATTCGAGTTCCGCAGACAGCACTTGATCAAGCGCTTGCCGAACTAGATCCAGCAATTCGCACAGCGCTCGAACTTTCAATTTCGCGAATCCGCAAAGTCCACGAGGATCAAGTACGCAGCGTCAAGACTGTGCAAGTAGTTGACGGTGGCACCGTTACCGAAAAATGGATTCCAGTTGATCGCGTCGGGTTATATGTTCCAGGCGGCCGAGCGGTTTATCCAAGTAGCGTGATGATGAATGTAGTTCCGGCACAAATTGCAAAAGTTTCGAGTATCGCTGTTGCCTCGCCGCCACAAAAAGAATTTGGCGGTCTGCCACACCCGACTATTTTGGCAACTTGCGCATTACTTGGGATCACCGAAGTTTATGCAGTTGGGGGAGCCCAGGCAGTAGCGCTATTTGCTTATGGAATCGATGGTTTCTCTGAAAAGTGCGATTTGGTAACTGGTCCCGGAAATATCTATGTGGCTGCTGCTAAGCGCGCACTTCGTGGTGTGATCGGGATCGACTCTGAAGCCGGCCCAACTGAAATTGCAATTTTGGCCGATGAGAGTGCATTTGCTAGCGATGTTGCGGCAGATCTAATTAGCCAAGCTGAACACGATCCGATTGCAGCTGCAGTTTTGGTTACAACTTCGATTGAGCTAGCAACTGCGGTTCAAGGCGAACTAAAGAATCGTGTTGCAGCAACGAAACATAGTGATCGAATTACTACAGCGCTTTCTGGCATCCAATCGGCAATTGTTCTAGTTGATTCAATTGTGCAAGGCCTTGATGTGGTTAACGCATACGCTGCTGAACACTTAGAGATTCAAACTAAAAATGCAGCAAGGGACGCCGAATTAATTCGCAATGCCGGCGCAGTTTTCATCGGTCGGTTTACGCCAGTGTCACTAGGAGATTACGCGGCGGGTTCTAACCATGTTCTGCCAACTGGCGGTTGCGCCTGTCATTCCAGTGGTTTATCAGTGCAAACATTCTTACGCGGCTTGCACTTTGTCTCATACAATCAAGAATCATTCCTTGATCTGGTGCCAACTGTTGTAACGCTAGCGAACTCTGAAGATTTACCCGCACATGGTGAAGCGATGACTGCCCGCCTGGAGCAGCTATGAGTAATTCAAATAATTGGCCAACTTGGCTGCCGCTGCGCGAGCCACTTAAGCCAATGTCGCCATATGGTGCGCCGCAGGTTACGGCAAGTGCTCAACTAAATACCAATGAGAATCCGTTTGCGCCATCTGCGGCCCTTGTTGCCGCAATTACCAAACGTGTAGGCGAAGTTAGCGCAACACTTAATCGATATCCAGATCGTGACTCAACCGCATTGCGTGCCAGATTAGCTAAATACATAATCGCTCAGACTGGCGTTTCTTTTGATGTGGCTAATCTTTGGGCTGCAAATGGCAGCAATGAAATTATCCAATCTATTTTTCTAGCATTTGGTCGCGAGAGCGCACTTGGTTTCACACCTTCGTACTCAATGCACCCACTAATTGCCAAAGTAACTTCGGTTAATTGGTTAGATGGAAAGCGCCGTGATGATCATTCACTCGATGTGGCCGTTGCTGCCCAGCAAGTTCTAACTGAAAAGCCAACCCTGACCTTTATCACTACGCCAAATAATCCAACTGGTTCAGTAGT
>CANLAY010000098.1 GCA_947488635.1 Candidatus Nanopelagicaceae bacterium | reverse complement strand
CTACTTCAGAAGGCCTTGACTTCTTCAACACCGGCGTTAAGTTGATTACTGATGACCCACAAGATGGTGTTCCATCAGAGACAACTGAATACGGTCTAGCAAACGCTTGGGGTTAATCCCAGCTCTTTAGTGAATAACTAAAGAAGAGTGTTTAAAGAGGGCGGCTGCTTCGGCAGTCGCCCTCTTTAACTAAAATGGCAGTTGTAATAAGGTTTTAGCACTAGGGTTCGGGTACCTAACGGTTAGCACAGAAGTACAGTCAAATTCATTCGAGTAATTTTTCGCTTTGAAAGGATCACAAGTGAGTCAAGATACGGCCACACACGACGCAGCGGCGGAGTTTCACGACCGCGCATCCCTTAGCCAAAAAGCGCAAGCTCTTCTACATAAATATCCATGGCTAAGCTCAACAATGGTGCTAGTTGTAGCATCAATAATTTTTAGTTTTTTCAATGAAAACTTTTTAACTCCATCTAACTTCTCACTTATCTTGCAGCAAGTAGCGATAGTTGGCGCAGTCGCCGCCGGACAGACGCTAATCATTTTAACTGCAGGTATCGATCTTTCCTGTGGCGCTATCGCAGTCTTTTCATCAATGACTATGGCGAAGTTGGTTCAAGGAACACCTGGTGAAGGTGAAGCAGTTGGCATTCCTATCTGGTTAGCATTCCCAGCGGGACTGCTTGTCGGCATGCTCGGTGGTGCAATTAACGGTTTCTTGGTAACGAAGGTTAAGTTGCCACCGTTTATCGTGACCTTGGGTACTTACAACGTCTTCGTCGCACTCACTCTGACTCTGACTAAGGGAACAGTTCCTTCAATTGAGATGGATCCATTCCTATTAACACTAGGTAACTATGTAAATCTCGGACCATTCCGAATCACAACCGGCGTTCTCTTTATGTTCGCGATGTATATGGTCTTGGCCTTCGTTCTGCGTTACACCTCGTGGGGACGCCACGTATACGCAGTTGGCGATGATATTGATGCTGCGCGCTTGGCCGGTATCTCAGTTAACCGCGTTCTAATGAGCGTTTATATGGTTGCTGGTCTTACCTTCGCACTTGCAGCCTGGATCGTTATCGGTCGCGTAACTGTGGCTAGCCCGAATACTGGTAACGATCTAAACCTTGATGCGATCACTGCGGTGGTTATTGGTGGAACATCGCTATTCGGTGGCCGCGGCACAATCTTCGGTTCACTAATCGGCGCGATAATCGTGGGTGTTTTCCGTAACGGTCTAACACTTGCTGGTGTGGATCTTTATTACCAGCTCCTTGCAATCGGACTTCTTATTATCTTCGCGGTCTCTGTTGACCAGTGGATCAGAAAGGCACGCAAATGAATAAGTCACCAATTCTTCAAGCAGTTGGGCTAACTAAATCCTATGGTCGAGTCGTCGCACTTGATGGCTCAGATCTAGAACTATTTCCAGGTGAAGTTCTCGCAGTAGTCGGCGATAACGGAGCTGGTAAATCAACCATGATCAAGTGTTTATCGGGTGCTGAAGTTGCTGATGAGGGCCAGATCATTGTTGATGGTCAACAAGTTTCATTTAAGCGACCACAAGATGGCCGCCATGCCGGTATCGAAACTGTGTACCAGACACTTGCTGTTGCACCGGCTCTGGATATCGCATCGAACCTCTTTCTCGGTCGTGAGATGCGTAAGAAAGGTCCGCTTGGATCAATTTTACGTATGACCGATAACTCTGGAATGCGCAAGGCTGCCAAAGAACATATTGCAGCCCTTGGCATCGGCACAATCCAAAACATTACGCAAGCTGTTGAAACACTTTCTGGTGGTCAGCGCCAAGCAGTTGCAGTTGCTCGCGCTGCGGCGTTCGGTCAGAAGGTAATCATCCTTGATGAGCCAACAGCGGCACTTGGTGTTCGTGAATCACGTCAGGTACTTAAGCTAATTGAGTCACTTCGTGATCGTGGGATGCCGGTTATTTTGATCTCACACAACATGCCTCAGGTCTTTGAAGTTGCAGATCGCATCCAGGTACAACGCCTCGGAAAGCGCGCTGCAGTAGTTACTCCAAAGAGCCACAGCATGAACGATGTTGTTGCGATTATGACTGGCGCAATGACAGTCGATAAGAAAGACCAGACGCTTAAATCAGTTCGTTAATTTCTAACTGAAAAGTATTAGTAAAACAATGGCCACTTCGGTTCGTATTGAATCGGATGTGGTCATTGTTGGTTCTGGGATGGGCGGCGCCACAACCGCCTATGCGCTTGCTAATAAAGGTGTAAAGACTCTGGTTTTAGAGCGTGGTGAGCGTATGCCACGCGAACCAGAAAATTGGTCACCGTCTGAAATATTTATGAAGACTCGATACAAGCCCAATGAGAAGTGGCTTGATGAGAAAAATAAAGAGTTTGTTCCCGGAGTTCATTACTTTGTTGGCGGAAATAGCAAGGTTTATGGCGCGTCACTGCCCCGCTTTAGTCGCTTCGATTTCGCAGTTATCAAGCACCAAGAGGGCACTTCACCTGCTTGGCCTTTTACATATGAAGATTTAGAGCCGTATTACTACGGCGCTGAAGAGTTGTACCGAGTGCATGGTGATGCCCAGAATATCTACGGCAACGATCGCAGTACCCCATTTCCTTATCCGGCAATGCAACATGAGCCATACGTTGAACAGCTTGGAGAGCGCCTCCGTAAAGCAGGAGTTAAGCCACATACCAATTCAATGGGTATTGATTTAGGACCTGGCGGAAAATGTATTCGCTGTAAAACCTGCGATGGTTTTGTTTGCAAAATTGATGCGAAGAGCGATGCCGAAGTAAATGCTTTAAATCCAGCTATCGCAACTGGCCATGTAACTTTGATGACCTCGGTGCAAGTAAATCGAATTGTTCTATCTGAAGATAGAAAATCAGTTAGCCACCTTGAAGCAACTCGCAATGGTGAGCAGTTAGAAATCTATGGAAAGAAATTTGTAATTTCCGCTGGTTCAGTAAATACCGCAGCGCTGTTGTTGCGATCAGGGGTTGCTAACTCTTCTGATCAAGTGGGCCGCAACTTTATGATGCATAACAACAGCCATATCGCAGCAGTTGATATGCGCCGCAAGAACGATGTAACTTTCCAGAAGACACTTTCCTTCACCGATTGGTACTTAGATGGCGGCAAGGGCTATCCACTTGGCGCAGTTCAATTAATCGGAAAAGTCCAAGGCATCATGATGAAATCTTTTGCGAAGGTAGTCCCGTTGCCGCTACTTAACTTGATTTCAGACCACAGCGTTGAGTTTGTGGTTATGAGCGAAGATCTGCCACACCCCGAAAACCGTGTGACCATAGCTGAAAACGGGGCTATTAAGCTCGCCCGTCGCGCTGTCGGAATGAAGACACATATGGAACTCCTGCGTCGCGCCAAAAAGGTATTACGTAAGGCCGGGTATCAAGGAATCTTTAGACAACCCTTTGATATCTCAATGAATTCACACCAATGTGGCACAACAGTCGCCGGCCTTGATCCACGCACCAGTGTTGTTGATGGCTACTGCCGCAGCCACGATCATCACAACCTTTATTTGATTGATGGTGGATTCTTCCCATCATCTGCGGCGATGAACCCTGCGCTGACCATTGCGGCGCAGGCGCTGCGCGTTGTTGCCGAATCTGATCTAGCGAAAGTTTAAGAAAGACCTAAAACGCGCGTAAGTTCGTTATGTAAATCTTTGGGATCTACCGCAACACCGGTCCAATACTCGATTGCGATTACCGCTTGATTTACCACCATCCCCAAGCCTTGCAGAGTCTTTGCTCCGCGATTGCCAGCTTCAGTTAAGAAGTAAGTCTGCGGTGGATTTACGATTACATCGGCAGCCAACATTCCAGGACGAATCGAATCGAAGTTAATAGCTTGTTGACCTTCGGTATTAACCATTCCCATTGAAGTTGAATTAATGACTACTTCGGCATCCAAAGGAATCTCGTAAGTCTTATTCCACTCCACAAATTCAGCGCTAGCGTTTGTTTTATCATTTAGAAGCGCAGTTAACTCTTCTCCGCGAGCGCGTGAGCGGTTTACCACATAGAACTTACTTGCACCGGCTAGCGCCAATTCAACAGCGATCGCTCGTGCCGCACCCCCAGCACCGAGCAGCACAATAGTTTTTCCGGTGGCGGGAGTTATCTCCAGAAACGATTTTAAAAATCCTTTGCCATCGGTATTTTCTCCGATTAACTTGCCGCCTCGATTAACCGCGCAATTGACTGCG
>CANLAY010000097.1 GCA_947488635.1 Candidatus Nanopelagicaceae bacterium | reverse complement strand
TAAGTAATTGTGTCTAGCGTCATGGTTGAAAGAAGTGATGCTGTTTTTGGTTTTGGATCATCAGCTTTTTTGCGCTTCTTCTTGGCGCCTTCTGCAACTGGTTCTACTGGAAAAACTTCAGTTACATAGGGGCCAAAGCGACCACTCTTAGCGATGATTGGCAAATTAGTTGCTGGGTCAATTCCTAAATCACGTTCACCTGAAGGAGCGGCAAGTAGTTCGATGGCTTTCGCCAAAGTTAATTCATCGGGTGCTAGAGATTCCGGAACGTTTGCAAGTTTGCGAGTTTCGCCTTCGCCCTCTTGTAGGTAGGCACCATAGCGACCAACTCGAATTTCAATCTCAGGTGAAAGGCGCATAGTATTAACTTCACGCGCATCAATTGCCCCTAAGTCAGCTGATAGTTCATTTAAACCAGGTTCACCATCGTGACCATAGAAGAAATCACGTAACCAATCAACGCGCTTTGCTTGACCACTTGCGATCTTGTCGAGATCTTCTTCCATACTGGCGGTAAATTCGTAATCGACTAATTTTGTGAAGTGCGTTTCGAGCAAGCCAGTTACTGAAAAAGCTAAGAAAGTAGGCACTAAAGCTCGTCCGCGCTTTGAAACATAACCACGATCTTGAATCGTTGCAATAATTGAAGCAAATGTTGAAGGTCGGCCAATACCTAGTTCTTCTAGCTTCTTAACTAGCGTTGGTTCGGTATAACGAGCAGGCGGCTTTGTTTCGTGCCCCTCACAACTGTATTCCTCAACTTTTACGCTCTGTCCAACGCTCATAGCTGGCAAGCGCTTGTCTTCTGATTCTTCGCCCTCTTTTTCATCAGCTAAATCATCGTAGGCAGCTAGAAAGCCTAGGAAAGTGATTACTGAACCATTGGCGCGGAAAATAGTTTCGCGGTTGTCGCTTGTTTTGGCATCGAAGTCAACGCGCATCTGCATCTTCTTAGCATCAGCCATTTGTGATGCCACTGTGCGTTTCCAAATTAAGTCATATAGCGCAAACTCATCGCGTGAAAGTTCTGGTGCTAATTCACCCGGAGTTTTGAAACTTTCACCGGCTGGGCGAATTGCTTCGTGCGCTTCTTGGGCATTTTTTGTTTTGCCAACATAAACGCGTGGCGTGTCAGCAACATGATCGGCACCATAAAGTGCTTTAGCTGATTCGCGTGCTGCGGTGATTGCTTGCGCTGAGAGATTTACGGAGTCGGTTCGCATATAAGTGATATAGCCGTTTTCATATAAACGTTGTGCGATACGCATTGTGATCTGCGCTCCCCAACCTAATCGGCTACCTGCATCTTGCTGCATGGTTGAAGTTGTAAATGGTGGCTTTGGCCGCTCAGTTCTAGGAGATTCCTCCATTGACTTAACGACTAGTGGCGCTGCCTTAAGGGCTGCAACTAAAGATCTAGCAGCGCTTTCATCTAGTAACAAAATATTGGCTAGTGACTTTTCTTTAACTGCGCCATCTGCGCCAAAATCAGCAGTTGTTGCAACGCGCTTGCCATCAACGCTAAGCAGGCGAGCGTTAAAGCCTAATTCGCATTTGGCAGTTAAGTCCCACCAAGCCGAAGAAATGAAGGCCATACGTTCACGTTCTTTTTCTACGATTAACCGAGTAGCCACAGATTGCACTCGGCCGGCAGAAATACGTGGCATAACTTTTTTCCAGAGAACTGGAGATAAGCGATAACCAAATAGTCGATCTAGCACTCGACGGGTTTCCTGCGCATCAATTAAGTCATAATCAAGGTCGCGGGTATTTTCTACGGCACTTTGGATTGCCTCTTTGGTAATTTCATTGAAAACCATGCGCTTAATGGGAATTTTTGGCTCAAGCACTTCAACTAAGTGCCAGGCAATAGCTTCACCTTCGCGGTCTTCATCGGTTGCCAGAATTAACTCTTCGGCATCTTTCATCAAAGCCTTAAGTTCAGCAACTTTCGCTTTTTTATCTGGGTTAATTACATAAAGCGGTGCGAAATCTTCTTCAATATTTACGCCTTCTTTAGCCCAAGCTATCTTTTTGTACTCCTTAGGAATATCTGCTGCGCGCTGAGGTAGATCGCGAATATGGCCGACGCTAGCCTCGACGATGTAATCATCGCCGAGGTAGCCGCCAATTTTGCGTGCTTTAGCTGGTGATTCAACAATCACTAGCTTCTTCAATACACGCGCCATTAATTTCCTAAGTTAGCTCTGGGGAAAAGCTGAAGTTAAAGAATTGGTATTAGTAAGTAATCGAAGTCGATTGACGACGATTACGAACTAGAGCTGCAACAATTACAAGCGTTGCGACAATACCAATCAGGGTGCTGGTGCTTTCGCGACCACCAAGTGCCATGCCAACAATTGCTGGTGTAATTAATAGACCAACCAAGTTCATAACTTTGATCAGTGGGTTAATTGCAGGGCCGGCAGTGTCTTTAAATGGATCACCAACGGTGTCACCAACGATGGTTGCGGTGTGTGCATCTGAGCCCTTACCGCCGTAATTTCCATCTTCAACCATCTTCTTAGCGTTATCCCAAGCTCCGCCTGAGTTAGATAAGAAAACAGCCATCAGTGTTCCGGTACCAATTGCACCAGCTAAGTAAGCGCCAAGTGCGCCTACGCCAAGACCGAAACCAACTGCGATTGGTGCCATAACGGCAAGCAATCCAGGAGTTACAAGTTCACGTAGTGAATCGCGAGTACAAATATCAACTACGCGACCGTACTCAGGCTTTTCAGTACCCTTCATAATTCCTGGGTGTAGTTTGAATTGGTTACGAACTTCCATAACTACTGCGCCAGCTGCACGTGATACTGCATTCACTGCTAGACCTGAGAACAGGAATACCACTGCAGCACCAATAATTAGACCCACTAAGTTGCGTGGATCAGCAACATCGAGAATGCCTTGGAATTGCAGATTTGTAATTAGATCTACAGTTGTATCACCAGCTTCAACTACTGCCAACTTAATTGCATCAGTAAAGGCACCAAATAGCGCAGTTGCTGCAAGTACTGCAGTTGCGATCGCGATTCCCTTAGTAATTGCCTTTGTGGTGTTTCCAACTGCATCAAGTGAAGTAAGAATTTGTGCGCCTTCGCCCTTAACATCGCCAGACATTTCAGCAATGCCTTGTGCGTTATCTGAGATTGGACCGAAGGTATCCATGGCCACGATTACACCAACAGTTGTTAGCAAACCAGTTCCGGCCAAAGCGATCGCAAGAAGTGACAGCACGATTGAACCGCCACCCAACATGAAGGCACCGAATACTGCAGCTGCAATTAGCAACGCACTGTAAACAGCTGACTCGAAACCAATCGAAATACCAGCCAAAATAACGGTTGCGGCGCCTGTTTGTGATGAGGCAGCAACGTCATTAACTGGCCGCTTTCCAACTTCAGTGAAGTAACCAGTTAGCAATTGAATTGCAGCAGCTAAACCGATACCGATTAGAACTGCGCCAATTGCCAAGATACGTGGGTTGGTATCACCGAATGAATCAACTTGTTCTTTGGTTAAACCGAGAAGACCACCGAAGCTATCTGGCAAATAAGTAAATGTTGCAAGCGCTGTTAGCACTGCGCTGATAATTGCAGATAAGAAGAATGAGCGATTGATCGCAGTCATTGCGCTCTTATCTGATGGACGCAAGCGAGTAAGGAAGATTCCGATTACCGCAGTGACGATACCAATTGCAGGAACGATCAATGGATAAACCAAACCAGCATTACCAAATCCAGCTTTTCCAAGAATTAGTGCAGCAACAAGTGTTACGGCATATGACTCGAATAAGTCAGCAGCCATACCAGCACAGTCACCAACATTGTCGCCTACGTTATCTGCAATAGTTGCAGGGTTACGTGGGTCATCTTCTGGAATACCTTTTTCAACTTTACCCACTAGGTCAGCTCCAACGTCAGCTGCCTTTGTGAAGATACCGCCGCCAACGCGCATAAACATCGCGAGCATTGCAGCGCCAAAACCAAAACCTTCCAAAACTGCTGGGGCTTGTTCGCGGTAAATAATCACAACAAGGGAAGCACCAACTAAACCAAGACCAACAGTTGTCATGCCAACAACACCACCGGTGCGGAAAGCAATCTGCACTGCGCGTTCGGCATTCTTCTGACGAGCAGCTTCAGCAACGCGCACATTTGCGCGAACCGCTAGCCACATACCGTTGTATCCAACGAGTGCACTAAAGGCGGCGCCAAGTAAGAAGAAGATTGAGCGACCGATACGAATATCAGTTTCTCCTGG
>CANLAY010000096.1 GCA_947488635.1 Candidatus Nanopelagicaceae bacterium | reverse complement strand
GCGCTACTTTATAATTTGAGTAATTAACTTAAATAATTGAGAGTGACTTTAACTTCTCAGTAAGTGCGATATCTGAAGGCTCCGTTAAATGAGTACCATCTTGGAAAACAATTACCGGAATTGACTTAGCGCCACGATTAATTTCAATGACTTTATCAGCCGCAGTTAAATCTGCTTCGACATCGATCTTGGTCCATTCGACCCCAAGTTCATTTAGCAAACGCTCAGAGCGACGGCAATCGCCACACCAGTCAGCGCCATAAAAAACGATTTGATCTTTAGACATTTGTAGATCCCCTTACATGAACTTATCTAGGCCATGTGTCAGGCCTGGAACTTTTACAACACTGCGAACACCTAATAGAACGCCTGGCATAAAGCCGGCGCGATCAATTGAGTCATGGCGAATAGTTAGGGTTTCACCTAAGCCGCCCAAGATAACTTCTTGATGTGCAACTAAGCCACGAACTCGTACTGAGTGAACTGGTACATCGCCAACCATTGCGCCACGTGCACCATCTAGTGCAGTGTGAGTTGCATCTGGCATCGCGGCTAAACCGGCTTCTTTACGAGCTTGACTCATTAGCTGCGCAGTGCGAGCTGCAGTGCCACTTGGCGCATCAACTTTTGCTGGGTGATGTAACTCAACAATTTCAGCTGATTCAAAGTAGCGCGCAGCCTTTGCTGCAAACTCCATCATCAGTACTGCGCCAATTGCAAAGTTAGGCGCGATCAAAACACCAACTTTTGGGTGTGACTTGAGGTCGGCAGCTAATTTGGCAATCTTGTTATCGTCAAAACCAGTTGTGCCAACCACCGCGTTAATATCGTTTGCAATTAAGAAATCTAAATTCGCCATTACTGAATCTGGCGTAGTGAAATCAACAACGACTTCGGCGCCATGCTTGGTTAGTTCATCAAGTGAATCACCGAGATCAAGGGCAGCAACTAACTCAAGGCCATCGGCATCTTGAACTGCGCGCACAACTTCAGCGCCCATGCGCCCGTTAGCGCCTAGAACACCTACCTTGATCATTTTGATCCCCCGTTGCGAAGTACTTTTTCAAATTTACGAAGATCCTTATGTGGACCCACTACGGCAAGCGTAGGCGATTTGATCAAGAACTCGCTGGCAACAGCCCGTACTTCATCAGCCGTTACGCGGGCAATTGATTTCAAAATCTCATCAAAACTCATAATTTGGCCGTAAACGATCTCGCTTTTGCCGATTCGGCTCATGCGTGAGCCAGTATCTTCTTGGCTCAAGACCAATGAGCCACGAACAGCGCCTTTAGCGCGATCAATCTCTTCGTGAGTTAGGCCGTGATTTACGACATCAGCTAGAACTTCTTGAATGATTTCAATTACTTCAACTGACTTAGCCGGATTACAACCAGCATAGAAACCAAGAACACCGGTGCCAGCAAATTGTTGGGCATATGCATAAACCGAATAAGCCAGCCCGCGCTTCTCGCGAATCTCTTGGAACAATCTAGATGACATGCCGCCACCTAATGCAGATGCCATAACGCCCATTGCAAAACGACGTTCATCGCTACGGGCGACGCCTTCGAGACCATAGAACATATGGGATTGCTCGGTCTTGCGATAAATACTGCCGACTGCTTGCTGATTGCGTGGCTTAACTAAATTGTTTTCGCGCAGCACAGGGGCTGCATGGTTATCTAAGTAGCCATCGCAAGAAAGGGCTTTTTCAATCGCTGCAACGACTTTCTTGTGCTTAATGTTTCCAGCAACAGCTACAACTAGATTTTCGGGCAGATACTTCTTCTTGTAGTAGTTAAAAACCGTATTGCGGCTCATGCCTTTTATTGATTCAACGGTTCCCAGAATTGGTCGACCTACTGGAATATCGCCGTAGTAAGTATCGCTAAATAGATCATGAACGAGATCGCTCGGATCATCATCGCGCATGGCGATCTCTTCGAGCACTACCTTGCGCTCTGCATCAACATCGGCCGCAGTCACAAGAGAAGAAGTAATTAAATCGGCAAGAATATCAATTGCCATCGGTAAATCGTTATCAATTACCCGAGCATAAAAGCAGGTATATTCCTTGCTGGTAAATGCATTCATCTCGCCGCCAACAGCTTCGATGGAAGAAGAAATCTCCATGGCTGTGCGCGTTGAGGTACCTTTGAAAAGTAAATGCTCTAGAAAGTGAGAAGCCCCAGCAGTTGCTGGGGTTTCGTCACGTGATCCTATGTTGATCCAGATTCCGACCGCGGCGCTGCGTACCGAAGATACTTCTTCAGTAACGATACGCAGACCGCTAGGTAGAACTGTTCTACGTACTGACATTATTCGGCGCTTGGAACGCTTCCGTCTTCAAGTACTGGAACCAATGAAAGCTTGCCCTTAGGGTCAATCTCACCGATCTCAACTTGAATCTTGTCGCCAACCTTCATAACTTCTTCCAGGTTTTCGATGCGCTTTCCGCCATGCATTTTGCGAATCTTCGATACGTGTAACAAACCATCTTTGCCTGGCATCAATGATACGAAGGCACCAAATGCTGCCAGCTTTACGATCGTACCTAAGTAACGCTCGCCAACTTCTGGCATCTGTGGGTTAGCAATTGCATTGATCTGTGCACGAGCAGCTTCAGCAGCTGGCCCATTAGTTGCACCGATATAAATTGTGCCGTCATCTTCGATTGAGATCTCAGCGCCAGTTTCATCTTGAATCTGGTTGATGATCTTGCCCTTAGGACCGATAACTGCGCCAATTTGATCAACTGGAATCTTGACCGAGATGATGCGAGGAGCGTATTGGCTCATCTCATCTGGGGCATCGATTGCTTCGTTCATCACATCAAGAATCGCAAGACGCGCTTCCTTAGCTTGAAGAAGTGCGCCAGCTAGAACAGATGCAGGAATACCGTCGAGCTTGGTATCTAGTTGAAGTGCTGTGATGAAATCTTTAGTACCGGCAACTTTAAAGTCCATATCGCCGAATGCATCTTCTGCACCCAAGATATCGGTCAAAGCTACGTACTCAATTTTTCCATCAACATCATCTGAGATCAGACCCATTGCGATACCTGCTACTGGCGCCTTTAGCGGCACACCAGCGTTGAGCATTGCAAGAGTTGATGCACAAACAGAACCCATTGAAGTTGAACCGTTTGAGCCAAGTGCTTCAGATACCTGACGAATTGCATATGGGAATTCTTCACGAGTTGGAAGAACTGGAATCAATGCGCGCTCCGCTAGAGCACCGTGGCCGATTTCGCGACGCTTAGGTGTTCCAACACGACCGGTCTCACCAGTTGAATATGGTGGGAAGTTGTAGTTGTGCATGTAACGCTTGTGGTTTTCAGGATTTAAAGTATCTAGCTGTTGTTCCATCTTTAACATATTCAATGTAGTGATACCCAAGATCTGAGTTTCGCCACGTTCAAAGATTGCGGAACCGTGAACGCGAGGAATAACTTCAACCTCAGCTGATAGCGCACGGATATCGCGAAGACCGCGACCATCAATACGAATCTTGTCACGCAATACGCGCTGACGAACTAACTTCTTAGTTAGTGATTTAAACGCTGCAGGAACTTCTTTTTCACGGCCTTCAAACTTTGCGCTCACAGCTTCTTTAGTAGCAGCTGAAATTACATCGATTGCGGTTTCGCGCTCTTGCTTACCAGCGATAGTCATCGCCTTGGCCAGATCAGCAGATGCGTGAGCAGAAACTGCTTCAAATACATCTGACTGATAATCAAGGAAGACTGGGAATTCAGCAGTTGGCTTAGCAGCTTTAGCTGCAACCTTTAGCTGAGCATCACAAAGTGCCTTGATAAATGGCTTTGCCGCCTCAAGTCCTTGGCTAACGATCTCTTCAGTAGGTGCGCTTTGACCAGACTTAACCAATTCAATGGTCTTAGATGTGGCTTCGGCTTCAACCATCATGATTGCAACATCGTCACCAATTACGCGACCAGCAACAACCATGTCAAAGACTGCGCCCGCAACCTCTGAGTGATTAGGGAATGCAACCCATTGACCACCAATTAAAGCAACGCGAACGCCACCGATTGGGCCTGAAAATGGTAGACCAGCTAATTGTGTTGACATTGATGCCGCGTTGATCGCAAGTACGTCGTACATATGATCAGGATCAAGTGCCATTACCGTAATTACGATTTGAACTTCATTACGAAGTCCCTTTACAAATGATGGACGCAATGGGCGATCGATCAAACGGCAAGTAAGAATCGCATCTTCTGATGGACGTCCTTCGCGACGGAAAAATGATCCTGGAATACGACCAACTGCATACATTTT
>CANLAY010000095.1 GCA_947488635.1 Candidatus Nanopelagicaceae bacterium | reverse complement strand
TCGATCCCGGCTCCAACTTATTTGAGTGCGCCTAAAGCTGTGTCACAGAAGCGCATCATTGATTTGACTGAGCCTGGTAGATGGAGCGAAGAACAAGAGAATTTGGCCATTGCAGCACTCAATGCCGTAGCGCCATCTAAAGATGAAATCTTTGATCAGATACTTGCTGATGAAGCTGTTGATCGTTTGAACGAAAGCAAAGCAGCTAACGAGTAATCAGATCCAAGAGGGTAGCCACATTCGGGCATACCAAGCATCGTAAGTAATTACTTCACCGGTAAAAATCGGATAGAAGTAGATAAAGTTCAGCGCTATCAAAACAACTGCAACAGTTATTAGAGCTTGGGAAATTTCCTTCCTAACCCTTGATTCCATTAGGTATTTAGCGCAATAAACTAAGGCAAATATAAGGAATGGCTCGAAAACAATTGCGTAGAACGAAAATACTGTGCGCTTTTGAAATAGGAACCAGGGCAGATATCCAGCAGCTAACCCAGCCCAAATAAAGATTGGCGTGAATTCATACTTTCTATTTAAGTAATTACGGATCAAGATGCCAAATACAACGAAGATTGCAATTGTTCCAAACCACCAAAGAAGTGGTGTACCCAACGCCAGAACTTCTTGCGAGCAACTATCCGATCCGCAACCTTTAGGTGTGCCATAAAAGAAAGATGTTGGTCGGCCTTGTACTAACCAACTCCAAGGATTTGCTTGATATGTATGTTTTTCAACTAAGCCGGTATGAAAACCTAACATTTCGGCGTGGTAGTGCCAGAGCGATTTAAGCGCACTCGGTGACCAATTGCGATCCCAGCCAAGATCACTACGGAACCAACCGATCCAACTCGCAAAGTAAGTTGCCACTGGCAGCAAACCGTATTGCACTGGAAATTTTAAGATTGGTTTAATTAATTGGCGCCCAGAATAGTTATTGCTAATTCGATAGAAAGTTATCAATGCAAATATAGCTAAGAAATAGAGACCACTCCATTTAGTTGCTGCCGCCAAACCAAATGCAAGCCCAGCCAACCAATGCCAATTCTTAAGCCATGCCCAAAGTGCCAGAACTACAAAGAAAGTTAAAAACAAATCAAGGAGTGCAGTTCTGGAATGAACAAGTGCCAAGCCATCTAGCGCAATCAGTCCACTAGCAAGTGCGGCCCAGCTATCTGATTTAAATAACTCTTTAGCAATCAAACCAACGATCAGAATTAAAAGTGAACCAAAGAATGCAGATGCGATTCGCCAGCCAAATTCCTGATCGCCAAAGAGCTTTATTCCAAGTGCAATGGCCCATTTACCTACTGGGGGATGAACAATAAATTCGGGCTTAAGGCCATCGACTTCAACACCATATTTCAAATAATCTTGTGCGCCGTTTACATAGTAGAGCTCATCGAAAATGAAGCCTTTTGGCTGACCTAAATGGAATAAGCGCATGGCAAAGGCGATCAGCGCGATCAAATAGATTGCATACGGCGCTAGTGCTGATCTGGCGAACTGCTTCATGGCGGTAGCGTATGCGCGTGAGCTTAATTTTGGCAGCAACCCCACTTGGTAATCCAGGTGATGCGAGCGCGCGCTTAATTGCTGCGCTCACCAGCGCTGATGTGATTGCTGCTGAAGATTCTCGCCGCTTCCATCGCCTAGCTGCTGATTTAGGCGTGACCTTTACCGCCCGAGTCCTTTCTTTCTTTGAAGGAAATGAAGATGCTAGAACTCAAGAAGTTTTAGAGCTACTTAAGAATGGTTCTAAAGTAGTTGTTGTCTCTGATGCCGGAATGCCAACAATTAGTGATCCTGGTTTTCGATTGATGCGCGATGCGATTGCGGCCGATATCGAAGTAAGTGTTTTGCCTGGGCCAAGTGCAGTCACGATGGCAATCGCTTTAGCTGGATTACCAACCGATCGATTTACTTTTGATGGTTTTGCGCCACGAGCAAGTGGTGCGCGAGCGAAATTCTATGAATCACTGCGATTTGAAGAACGCACCATTGTTTTATTTGAAGCACCTCATCGGTTAGCTGAGTCGTTGGCAGATGCGGTAACTGCAATTGGTGGCGACCGTCAAGGTGCGATCTGTCGCGAGATGACAAAGCGCTATGAAGAAACTATCCGGGGCACACTTTCAGAGCTGCACAATTGGTCTGTTAGCAATGAAGTTCTAGGTGAAATCACATTGGTGATTGCTGGCGCACCTGTTGGTGATGCTGCTGCAACTTCGGCAGATATGGTCGCTCGAGTGCGTGAATTTGAAGGGGCCGGCATGGATCGTAAAGGCGCAATTGCTACTGTGGCCGAAGAATTCAAGATCCCGAAGAAAATCGTTTATGCCGCAGTCGTCGATTCCAATAAGATGTCCCAATGAGCGCCGTTAATAAGTCTTTCTATCTAACGACGCCGATTTACTATGTAAACGATGCGCCACACATTGGCCACGCATACACAACAGTTGCGGGCGATGTTTTAACTCGCTGGCATCGTCAACGTGGCGAGTCAGTCTGGTTCTTAACTGGCACCGATGAACACGGTCAGAAAGTTATGCGCACTGCTGATCAGAACGGTGTGGCACCACAAGATTGGTGTGACCGCTTGGTGGCAGATGCTTGGAAACCCAACTGGGTAGCGCTAAATATTGCTAACGATGACTTCATTCGTACTACTGAACCACGTCACGCCGAGCGAGTGCAAAAGTTTTTGCAAAGTCTAAAAGATGCTGACCATATTTATGCAGGCAAATACGAAGGCCCTTATTGCGTTGGTTGCGAAGAATTTAAGTTGCCGGGCGATTTAATTGAATCTGGTGACGAAAAGCTCTGCCCGATCCATAGCAAGCCAGTAGAAATTGTTAATGAGAATAATTATTTCTTTCGGCTTTCTGCCTTCGCCGATAAGTTGTTGGCACATTACAAATCAAACCCGCAAAGCTGCCAACCTGAAAGCGCGCGTAACGAAGTTATTTCTTTCCTAGAAGGTGGCGTTTCAGATCTTTCAATTTCACGTTCAACATTTGATTGGGGAATTCCGGTTCCGTGGGATACCGATCAAGTTGTTTATGTTTGGTTCGATGCGTTGCTTAACTACGCAACTGCGGTTGGTCTGACTGACGCACCAGATTCAGCAGGCGGCCAGAAGTTTGCTCAGACATGGCCAGCCGATGTGCACTTAGTTGGTAAAGATATCTTGCGTTTTCATGCTGTTATCTGGCCGGCAATGTTGATGGCTGCTGGCCTTGAAGTTCCTAAGAAAGTTTTCGCTCATGGTTGGTTGTTAGTTGGTGGCGAGAAGATGAGCAAGAGCAAGCTCACCGGCATCGCACCTAAAGACATCACCGATCATTTCGGCGTTGATGCTTTTCGTTATTACTTTTTGCGGGCAATCCCATTTGGTAGCGATGGCTCATTCTCTTGGGAGGATATGAGTGCGCGTTACACCAGTGAATTAGCTAATGATTTCGGCAACTTAGCTTCACGTTTAGCTGCCATGATTGAAAAATATTGTGGCGGCGTCCTGCCCGCAGTAAGCAATGACGCTGGTTTAAGCGCTGCGTTAGCTGAAACTGTGGCTAAGGCCGATACTGCGATGGTTGCCCTTGATTTCCAAGGCGGCATCAATGCAATTATGGAATTCTGCAAGCGAGTAAATGGTTACGTAACCGAGAAAGAGCCATGGAAGCTGGCTAAAGACCCAGCGAATCAAGCTGAACTTGAATCGGTTCTTTACAACACTTCTGAAGCTTTGCGTGCGCTAGCTGTTTTGTTAAATCCAGTAATGCCAGCAACTTGTGAAATTCTCTGGGAATCACTTGGCGCAAATGAAAAATTGGGCGCAATTGGTAACCAACCAATTTCAAAGGTTGCCACTTGGGGTCAATTACCTGCGGGTTCAAAAGTTACTAAGACACCAGTACTTTTCCCGCGCCTTGAAGCTGCGGAATAATTCACTTTCATGGCTGATCGGCACAATCGCGATTTAGATCGTAAACCTGCGCCGCTTCCAGAGCCACTTCCGGTTCCTTGTGTTGACGTGCACGCACATATGGAAATCGTTACCGATGCAGCTGCTGATTCAGATGCTGTTGGTCAAGTAATTGCCGATGCCGCTTCTGTTGGAATCAATCGAATTGTGCAAGTTGGTTATTCAGCAGAGCAATCTCAATGGTGCGTTGCTGCTGCTGAGAAATGGAACACCTCAGTACTTGCAACGGTTGCACTACATCCAAATGAAGCACCAGTTGTTGCTGACCTCGAAGCTGACTTAGCGATTATTGAAAAGTTAGCGCAGCATCCGCGAGTACGCGC
>CANLAY010000094.1 GCA_947488635.1 Candidatus Nanopelagicaceae bacterium | reverse complement strand
ATATCGCAGCTGGACGCAAGGCGTTACTTTCGTAACTCGCATGGATTACTTGTCACCAATTTTCAATGAAACTGCTTACTGCTTAGGCGTTGAAAAACTTCTCGGAATCGAAGCCCCAGAGCGCGCAAACCAGATTCGCGTAATGATGATGGAGTTCAACCGCATTTCTTCTCACATGGTTGCTCTCGGCACTGGCGCCCTCGAACTAGGCGCACTTTCACCGATGATCTTCTGCTTCCGCGAGCGCGAGCGAGTACTAGATATCTTCGAATTAGTTTCAGGTTTACGCATGAATATGGCTTATGTGCGTCCAGGTGGCGTTGCCCAAGATCTACCAAAGGGCGCAATTGCCAAGATTCGCGAGACCGTTGCTGAACTTCGTAAAAACTTTAAAGATAATGAAAAACTTCTAGTTGGTAACTCAATCTGGATGAAGCGCACCGAAGGTATTGGTTACTTAGACCTTGCGGGCGCAACCACTCTTGGTATTACTGGCCCAGTTCTTCGTTCAACTGGTTTGCCTTGGGATCTACGCAAGATGGCGCCATATTGTGGTTACGAGCAATACGACTTCGATGTTGTAACAGCTGATACTTGCGATGTTTATGGTCGCTTCTTAATTCGCATTGCTGAACTAGAACAATCACTGCGCATCATTGAACAAGCTTGTGACAAGTTAGAAAAATCTGAAGGCCAACCAGTAATGGTTGCTGATAAGAAAATTGCTTGGCCATCACAACTTGCAGTTGGTAACGATGGAATGGGTAACTCGCTAGATCACATTCGCGAAATCATGGGCGAGTCAATGGAAGCTTTGATTCACCACTTCAAGTTAGTAACTGAAGGATTCCAAGTTCCAGCCGGTCAGGTTTATGTTGCTATCGAATCTCCTCGTGGCGAACTTGGCGTTCACTTAGTTTCCGACGGTGGCACTCGTCCGTATCGCGTCCACTTCCGCGAACCATCTTTTAATAACTTGCAATCAACTTCAGCGATGTGTGAAGGCAGCATGGTTGCCGACATCATCGGCGCAGTCGCCTCGATTGATCCGGTTATGGGCGGGGTTGATCGCTGATGGCATATACCGATGATCAGTTAGCAGTAATGGAAGCCATTATTACTCGCTACCCACGTAAGCGTTCTGCAATCATGCCGTTGCTTCACTACAGCCAATCAATTACTGGTTATATCAATAACGAAGGCATCGAAATTATTTCTGAACTTTTAGAGCTAGAAAATGCTGAAGTAACTGCTGTTTCGACTTTCTACACTCAATACAAGAATCAGCCAGTAGGTGAGTACCACGTAGGTGTTTGTACCAACACGTTATGCGCGGTCATGGGCGGGGACGCTATTTTCGCTGGCTTGAAAGAGCATTTAGGCGTTGAAAATGATGGCGTAACAGCCGATGGCAAAGTTTCCCTTGAGCACATTGAATGTAATGCGGCTTGCGATTACGCACCTGTAGTTATGGCCAACTGGGAGTTCTACGATAACCAGACTGTGCAATCAGCGAAAGATTTAGTTGATTCAATGCGTAGCGGAAATCCGAAGCCACCAACTCGTGGTCCAAGTAAATTAGTAACTTGGAAAGAAGCATCAGCAGTTCTAGCTGGCGTTAATGATGGACTCGCAAATGAAGGCGTTCAAGCTGGTGAGCCAACGCTGCTCGGCTTAAAACTAAGCAAGGAAGGTAAGTAATGACAAAACTTGCGCCAGTACTTTCGGCACATTGGGATGAAAAAGATTCATTTACGATCCAAGCTTACAAGCGTCATGGTGGTTACACCGCGTCTGCAAAAGCACTCGCTATGGATCCGGATGCCGTAATTCAACTTGTCAAAGATTCTGGTTTACGTGGTCGCGGTGGCGCTGGTTTTCCTACTGGCATGAAGTGGGGCTTTATTCCACAAGGCGATAACAAAGATCACTACTTAGTTGTAAATGCTGATGAATCAGAACCAGGTACTTGTAAAGATACGCCGCTCTTAATGGCTAACCCACACGTGCTTATTGAAGGTTGCATAATTGCAGCTCACGCAATTCGCGCAAAGCATGCTTTCATTTATATTCGTGGCGAAGTAACACATGTAGTTCGCCGCATGAACCAAGCAATTGAAGATGCATATGCAGCTGGTTACTTGGGTAATGGCGTCGAGTTAGTTCTGCACGTTGGCGCCGGTGCTTATATTTGCGGCGAAGAAACTGCCCTCCTTGATTCACTTGAAGGTTTCCGCGGTCAACCTCGTTTGCGCCCACCTTTCCCAGCTATTGCTGGTTTGTATGCCCGCCCAACTGTTGTAAATAACGTTGAATCAATTGCTTCCGTTCCAGCGATTGTGGCTAATGGCGCTGAGTGGTATCAATCAATGGGCACCGAAAAGAGCAAAGGAACCACGCTTTATTCACTCTCTGGCCACGTCGTAAACCCAGGACAATTTGAAGCACCACTTGGAATCACGCTGCGCGAAATCCTTGATCTATCGGGCGGAATGCGCAAAGGACATAAATTAAAGTTCTGGACTCCGGGTGGATCATCAACGCCACTATTTACTGATGAGCACTTAGATGTGCCACTTGATTACGAAGGTGTAGCTGGTGCGGGTTCAATGCTGGGCACTAAAGCGTTACAGATTTTTGATGAAACTACTTGCGTAGTTCGCGCGGTACTTCGTTGGACTGAGTTCTATAAGCATGAGTCTTGCGGAAAGTGCACACCTTGTCGTGAAGGCACTTGGTGGTTAGTACAGATTCTGCGCGATCTAGAAAACGGTAAAGGTTCAGAGGCAGATCTAGCTAAGTTGTTAGATCTCTGCGACAACATTATGGGGCGTTCTTTCTGCGCACTTGGCGATGGTGCTACCAGCCCGATAACTTCTTCAATTAAATATTTCCGCGACGAATACATCGCACACGTTACAAATGGTGCTTGCCCATTTGATCCAATTGCCAGCACGCTATTTGAAGGAGCTGATGCAAAGTGACTCCAGATACCGATGTAATCGTTGAGCAAATCACGTTAGTAATCGATGGCTTTGAAGTAACTGTTCCCAAAGGAACTTTAGTAATCCGTGCCGCTGAAAAACTAGGAATTCAGATTCCACGTTTCTGTGATCACCCACTACTTGATCCAGTTGGCGCTTGTCGTCAATGTTTAGTTGATATTGAAATTAATGGTCGCGCATTTCCAAAGCCACAAGCGTCGTGCACAATTCCAGTTGAACCAGGCATGATTGTTAAAACCCAATTGACTTCACCAGTTGCCGACAAAGCACAAAAAGGTGTGATGGAGCTATTGCTAGCTAACCACCCGCTTGATTGCCCAGTCTGCGATAAGGGTGGCGAGTGTCCATTGCAAAACCAAGCAATGAGCAACGGAAATCCCGAGATGCGCCTAGATGGCGTAAAGCGCACATTTGAGAAGCCAGTTGCGATTTCATCTTCAGTTCTGCTTGACCGCGAACGTTGTGTTCTTTGTGCTCGCTGTACTCGTTTCTCCGATCAAATTGCCAGTGATCCATTCATCACTTTGATTGAACGTGGCGCTCTACAACAAGTTGGAATTTATGAAGAAGATCCATTTAAATCTTATTTCTCGGGCAACACCGTTCAGATCTGCCCAGTAGGAGCGCTCACCGGAACTTCTTATCGTTTCCGTGCTCGTCCCTTTGACTTAGTTTCAACACCATCTGCTTGCGAACATTGTGCATCAGGTTGCGATCTTCGCACCGATGTTCGTCGTGGCAAGACACTACGTCGTTTAGCTGGTGATGATGCTGAAGTTAACGAAGAGTGGAACTGCGACAAGGGTCGCTGGGCATTTAAGTATGTAACTGCAACTGATCGTTTGACTGTGCCACAGGTTCGAAATGAAAATGGCGAACTAGTTACTGCATCCTGGCCAGAAGCAATTTCGGCAGCCGCTGCCGGTTTGAGTCGTGGCGCCGCAGTTCTAGTTGGTGGCCGCACAACTTATGAAGATGCTTACGGTTACAGCAAGTTTGCTCGCGTTGCACTTGGCACAAACGACATTGATTTCCGCTCTCGTATTTCATCCGATGAAGAACGTGAATTCTTAGCAGCTCGCGTAGTTAACAACACAACTACTTATCGCGATATTGATAAAGCCGATCATGTTCTGTTAGTTGGTTTTGAACCTGAAGAAGAATCACCAATTGTTTTCTTACGCATCAACAAGCAATTTAAGAAGCGCGGCCTGAAGGTCACTTCAATCGGCAGCAAAGAATCAATTGCCGTTGAAAAGCTAAGCGCTAACTTCGTTTGTGTGCAGCCGGGCCAAGAGGCAGCGGCAGTCGCTACTCAAGAGCTAACTGCTAAATCAGTT
>CANLAY010000093.1 GCA_947488635.1 Candidatus Nanopelagicaceae bacterium | reverse complement strand
TGAAATGTCGAACATTCCAGCAGATTTGAAATACACCAAAGAGCACGAATGGGTACGCGATTTGGCAACTACTGGCACTGTTTCAATGGGTATTACCGACTTCGCACAAGGCGCACTTGGCGACATTGTTTATGTGCAATTGCCTAAAGTTGGCGATGTTGTTGTAAGCGGCAAAGTTTGCGGTGAAGTTGAGTCAACCAAAAGCGTCTCTGAAATTTTTGCGCCAGTTACTGGAAAAGTAATTGCGATCAATGATTCACTATCTAATTCGCCAGAATTTATCAACTCCGATCCATACAACACAGGCTGGCTACTGGAAATCGAACTCTCAGAAGCTGCTAACGATCTGCTAACCCCAGCGGAATACGGACAAATCACCGCTTGACCTAACCCTCGACTCTAAATAGGGTAAGCCTTCAGTTAAGGATGAAGTTGAAATTGAAAACTTTCATCACTTGGAATTGGGGGAGTGATCATGGCTGCAGCTGAAGTAGAGCGCGAAGTCACCACCACTATCTCACTCGGAGTTCGACCAGTAGTTGATGGTCAGGTAAATCTTGATACTTTGATTCAATCCCTTGATGCTGATAATCAAAAGGTTGTTGCTCAGGTAATGGCAGCTTCCGAACCAACTGCGCTATTGCTAGTTCTAAAAGGCGCCGGACGTGGAAATCGTTTTATGGTTGATAAGGCCGGAACCACAATTGGTCGCGCTGCTGATTCGGGCATTTTCTTAGATGATGTAACTGTTTCTCGTAAGCACGCAACAATCAGCTTTGATCAAGAGTTTAGTTTCACTGATGCCGGCAGCCTTAACGGATCTTATTTGAATAATGAGCGGGCAACAACTTCCATTTTGAAGTCAGGCGATGAAATTCAAATTGGAAAATTTCATTTAGTTTTTATCAGCAATAAAAGCAGTAGCACTAATTCCCAGTCATATAACAAGTAAGAAAAAACGGAGATCATAAGATGAGCGTTCCAGCACGGGCATACCTCAGCATCGGTGAAGTTCTAAATAAGCTTCGCGGTGATTTTGCCGATATTACGATCTCGAAGATTCGTTTTCTGGAATCTGAAGGTTTAATAGATCCGCAGCGAACCCCTTCTGGTTATCGCAAATTCACTTCTACTGATCTTGACCGCCTGCGCTATGTGCTACTTGCGCAACGCGATCAATATTTGCCACTACGTGTTATCAAGGAAAACCTTGATGCGATTGATCGTGGTCTACAACCTTCAGCCACTGGGGGAGCCGCAGCACCTCGTCCACAGCTTGGGCTGGCAACTGTCGATGGCGAATTTGCACCGTCTTCATTTGGCGACACCAATGACTTACGACTTAGCCGCGAAGAGCTTTTGAAATCATCTGGCATCAACGACGATCAACTAACAGAGCTTGAGTCATTTGGCTTGATTACAGTTCGCGGCCGTCACTATGACGCTGATGCTTTGGCTATTGCCCAGGCAGTTTCAGAGATGGCTGCTTTTGGAATCGAACCTCGACACATGCGTTCATTTAAGTCAGCCGCCGATCGCGAAATTGGTTTGATCGAGCAAGTAATTACTCCTCTTGTTCGTCAGAAGAGCACCGAGTCAAAAGCTCGCGCCGAAGAAGTCACCAAAGAAATTGCAGCACTTTCAATTCGACTACATGCCTCGTTGGTGCGTAGCGGTCTACATCGCTTCCGCTAAGTAGATGTCCTCTGAAATGATTCCGATGGAGGTCATCGGCGTGCGCGTCGAGATGCCATCTAATCAACCAATAATTCTGCTACGTGAAATTGATGGCACACGATTTCTGCCAATTTGGGTTGGGGCAGTAGAGGCCACAGCAATTGCATTCGCTCAGCAAGGTCTTGAGCCACCTCGTCCGTTAACTCATGACTTGATGGCTCAACTATTTGAGAAGTTCGATGCCAGTTTGGTTGCCGTGCATATCAACGAGCTTCGCGATGGCGTTTTCTATTCAACTTTGCAGATGCGAGATTCGCTGGCCAACTTAGTTCAGTTATCAGCCCGGCCCTCTGATGCCGTAGCCCTTGCTCTTCGAACTCAAAGCAATATTCTGGCTTCGGCTGACTTGCTAGATTCGGCCGGCATCGAGATTCCAGAAGGTGCTGTAGTTGATGAGGGCGAGTCAGGCGATCAGATTGTCGAGCTAGAGGCATTCCGCGAGTTCCTAGAGGGCATCAACCCAGAGGATTTCAAAGGATAGTTGAGCGCAAAAGTCTAAACCTAAAGTAGAGGTTTTAACCGTGTCGGTCATTGCAACGGTGTAATTCGACTCCTACTCTTTAGCCATTAGGCCCCACTAATAATTAATCGAAATGAGTTCCCCCTCATGAGTCAGACTGACTTCGAAATTGGCTACCGCGGCGCTACTGCATGTGCTGCAGCTGGAATTACTTACCGCCAACTTGATTATTGGGCGCGTACAGCTTTAGTAGAACCAAGTATTCGTAGCGCCGGGGGGTCGGGAACTCAACGTCTATATGGCTTTCGCGACATTTTGGTTTTAAAAATTGTTAAGCGGTTATTAGATGCCGGCGTATCACTACAAAATATTCGCACTGCAGTAGAACATTTGCGCGGTCGCGGTGTTACTGAATTAGAGCGAATCACTTTGATGTCTGATGGTGCTTCGATCTATGAGTGTGCCAGTGCTGATGAAATGTATGACTTGGTGCAAGGCGGCCAGGGAGTCTTCGGAATCGCAGTAGGAAAAGTTTGGCACGAGGTTGAAGGCTCACTTTCAAACCTTCAAGGTGAGGTTAATGGGCAAGTCGTTGGTGGCGAAAATAACGATGAGCTATCGCAACGTCGGGCGCGCAAGGGCGCGTAATCGCCCGTATCCTGCTCACCTTACTGATCGCTGATCAGTAGTTCTTTCGAGATCTAGGGTGAGACTGCATGAGCACGCACGAGAATTTTGAATCACGCCACATCGGACCCTCAGCTGAACAAGAGGCAACCATGTTGCATGAACTCGGGTTTGCGGATTTAGATTCATTCATCAAGTCAGTTGTTCCTGAAAATATTGCAATGGGTCATCATTTAAAAGATGTATTGCCAACAGCCCTCTCTGAAGTTGAGACAGTTACAGAGTTGCGCAAGCTCGCAAACCAGAATCAAGTCTTTGATTCATTTATCGGAACTGGGTATTACGGAACAATTACGCCAGCGGTTATTTTGCGAAATGTTTTAGAGAATCCGGCTTGGTATACCGCATATACCCCTTACCAACCAGAAATTTCGCAAGGTCGCCTAGAAGCTCTGTTTGCATTTCAAACAGCGGTCTGTGATTTAACTTCGCTACCGATTGCCAATGCCTCGATGCTTGATGAGGCAACTGCTGCGGCTGAAGCCATGACTCTTGCCCGTCGAGTATTTAACGGAGCCGATTCAGCCGTCTTCTTAATCGATAAGTTCTTGCATCCACAAACGAAGGCCGTTGTTGCTACTCGCGCTAAGCCGCTAGCAATTGAAATCGTGGAATTTGATCCGAGCGAACCACTAACGACTATTTCTAATCAAGAAGTATTTGGCGTACTTGTCCAGTATCCAAATACCAATGGTGAAATTTTGGATTATTCATCAATTGCTGCGTGGTCGCACGAACGTAACGCTTTGCTTATTGCAGCAACAGATTTACTTGCCCTCACACTGCTAACACCACCAGGGGAGTGGGGCGCAGATATTGCAGTTGGTTCGGCGCAACGCTTTGGTGTACCAATGGGGTTTGGTGGTCCACATGCCGGTTTCTTAGCGGTACGTACTGGCCTAGAACGTTCAATGCCGGGCCGGCTAATTGGGCAAAGCCTTGATGCACATGGAAATCCAGCCTTCCGCTTAGCTTTGCAAACTCGCGAACAACATATCCGTCGCGATAAAGCAACGAGCAATATTTGTACAGCTCAAGTTCTCTTGGCCGTAATGAGTGCCTTCTATGCTATGTGGCACGGCGCCGATGGTTTGAAAGTTATTGCAAATCGCATTCACGCCCAGGCTGATTCTTTAGTCAAGGCGCTGCAGTTTACCGATCATAAGGTTTTAACCAAGAACTTCTTTGACACGATTCTGATCGAAGTAAAAGATGCGGCACTAATCCATCGCACGGCGAGAGCACTTCGAATTAATTTACGTGAAGTATCGGCAAATGTGGTCGGTATTTCATTTGATGAAACAATTACTGCCGAGCACTTAGTTCGAATTGGTCAAATCTTCGGCGTCAGCATTTCGACCCCGGCTCGCGAAGTTGCAATCAGTGGCACTCGAAAGAGTTCGTATCTAACGCACCCGATCTTTTCAACTAACCGTTCCGAAACATCGATGATGCGCTATTTGCGTACTTTGGCAGATCGCGACTTGGCACTTGATCGCACCATGATTCCGCTTGGTTCTTGCACCATGAAATTAAATG
>CANLAY010000092.1 GCA_947488635.1 Candidatus Nanopelagicaceae bacterium | reverse complement strand
CCTAAACCTTTAGATAAACAGACGCTGATGGTGTCGAAGTACTTTCCATATTCTAAGAATGAAACCCCGCTTGCAACATGGGCGTTCCAAATGCGAGCACCATCTAGATGCAGCGCTAAACCAAGCTTTTGGGCACCTGCATGAAGGGCAGCAATTTCAGAAATTGGCTGAACCGTGCCGCCACCAAAGTTATGAGTATTTTCAACTGCAATTGCTGTAGTTGAAACTAAATATGGACCAGAATCTGGGCGGGCAATTTCAAGGGCATCTGCTGCCTTCAATAAACCATTCGTGGCCGGCCACGTACGAGTGGTGATGCCAGAGAAAACTGCCGCAGCGCCAAGTTCAGCGCGAACGATATGCGAATTAGTCTCAGCTAATAACTCTTCACCAGGTGTTACCAACATACGAATTGCAAGTTGGTTAGCTAATGAACCAGTTGGTGTAAATACGCCGGCTTCCTTGCCAAACATGGCAGCAACGCGTTCTTCAAGTGAGTTAACCGTTGGATCATCGCCATAGACATCATCGCCAACCGGGGCGCTAGCAATTGCTTCGCGCATTGCAGCAGATGGGGCAGTGACGGTATCTGAACGAAGGTCAACTCTCATAAGGTAAGTCTCTCACGCTTCCTTGAGAACTATTAAGTACATTGCAGTTACAACTAAAATTCCACCGAGTACTTCTTGGATGGATAACCGCTCGCCACCGAAGATCACTGCAAAAATGGCTGCAAAAACAACTTCCATAGTCAGGATCACTGCCACTTTAGTTGCCGACATATGTGCCTGTGACCAAGTTTGCACAATAAAGGCAATCGCAGTTGCAAAGACTGCGGTGAAAATTACCACGCCCCAAACGCCATTATCTGGCGGTAATGAATAACCTTCAAATGCCGATGCAACACCGGTAATGATTGCGCACATCATTAACTGCGTGATTGTCATGGCATAAACATCGCGACCAGATGACCACTTACTTAGCGCCGTTATGTGAGCTGCAAATGCAATGGCGCTTAAGAAAACCATTAGTTCGCCAAAACCTACCGACCAACCTTGCAATGAGAGTAGGCCTAAGCCGATGGTGGCCATCAGAACATATAGCCAGGTGGTCTTTGAAATTCGATCTTTAAAGATTACGGCGGCAAATAGCGGCGTAAGAACTACATATAAACCAGTTACGAAACCAGTAATTGCAGCGCCTGTATTGGCTAAGCCGATAGTTTGAAAGATGTAGCCGCCGCCAAGAAAGAAGCCAGCGCCAAAGCCACGTAAAAGTAAATCCTTGTCAAAGTGCTTTATGACTTGTGGACGAATCAAAATCATTACCAAGACAGCTAGAACGAAACGGGTAAAAAGGAAATTGTTAACGCTTTGGCGTTCAATCGCCGACTTCATAATTACAAATGAGAGCCCCCAAGCAGCTGAGACAGTCAGCAACGCCCAAGGCGCTAGCTTTAATTGCAGATTATGACGCGTGTTCATCCACGCATCTTCTTTAGCATCGCAATCTCTTTACCGTGTTCGGGTTCCATGCCAGGAGTTTCTAGAACCATCGGCACATTTTTCATAACGGGGTGATCAAGCATCTCCTGGAAAGCAGCCAAACCAATATGACCTTCACCGATATTTTGGTGGCGATCCTTTAACGCACCGCAAACATCCATTGAATCATTAGCGTGGACAAGTTGGAAACGTTCAGCGCCGGCAATTTCGATCAAGAGATCAATAGTCTCAGTCATCCCACCCTTTTTAGCGATGTCATGGCCAGCGGCAAATACGTGACAGGTATCAAGACAGATTCCTACCTTTGGGTGATATTCCAAAGCTTTCAAATAATTAGTTAGATCATCTAGTTTTTTAACTAGTGATTGGCCTTGCCCGGCAGTTGGTTCAAGCAGAAGCATCGGCGCATCATCACCTAAACCATTTAGAACCGGCATCATGCCTTCGTGAATCTGTTTCCAGGCATTATCAACATTATTCACATCAACAGCTGAACCGGTATGAATAACTACGCCAAGTGCGCCAATTTCAGCACCGCGCTTTAGTGAGTAAGCCGTAGAAGCAACTGAATTTTCGTAAGTACCAACGGTAGGTGAACCCAAGTTAATTAAGAATGGTGCGTGTACGTAGGTGAGAATGTCTAGTGCTGCAGCTTTGCTGCGAAATTCTTCATCAGCTACTGGATTGCTTTCCGGCATTGCCCAACCGCGTGGGTTCGAGGCAAAAACTTGAATAACTTCAGCGCCAGTTAGCTCGGCATAAGCTATTGAACGCTTGGCCATTCCACCTGAAGTGGGGGTGTGAGCACCAAGACGCGGACCTTTAATTTTCACTTTAGACATTTGGCTAGCCTACTGTGATGGTCACAGTGCTGCCACGTTTGACCTTGGTTCCTTCTTTCGGAGAAACATTAATAACCTTTTTTGCCTTATTGGCACCAAGAGTTTTCACCTTAACGTCCAAGCCGAGATCCTTAAGAATTTGAGTCGCTTTGGCTTGGGTCTGCCCGATTATTCCCTTAGTTGGAATTGTTACGAAAGCTGAACCCTTGGAAACTATTAACTCGATTTTTGCGCCCTTAGGAATATCGCCGCCAGCTGGGTTCTGCGAAATTACGCCACCTGGAATAACTATTTCGTCGAAGGCATATGTTACGTTAACGTCGAAGCCAGCATCACTTAATTCAGTTAGCGCTTCTTCGCCAATTTTTCCAACGAAAGAAGCTAGCGCGAGAGTTTCAATACCTTTGCTAACAAGTAACTTGATTGTGGCATCTCGACGTACCTTTGTACCTGGTGCCGGGTCAGCCGAAATCACAAAACCTTTAGGAATTTCCGAGTTAAATACTTCGGTAATTGTCCCGGTGGTTAGCGGGAATTTAGCAATTGCATTTACTGCCGCCTCTGGGGTTAAGCCAACAAGTTGTGGAACTGTGTAACGTTCTGGACCTTTAGAGACGGTTAATTTAACGGTGCCATTTGTATCAGTCTTATCACCACCGGCTGGATCTTGGGCAATGATCAAGCCTTCGGCATCTTCTTCGCTATATACGCGTTCAGCGACTTCGCTCTTAAGTCCCAGCGGAGAAAAAAGTGAATTAGCTTTATCAACTGAAGCACCAATTACCGAAGGCACAGAAACTTTTGCGCCTGGCCCAAGCACTATCCACCAACCAGCAATACCAACACTTACTGCTAGCGCCAAAGTGATTATGCGATTGCGTCGAACGCGCTTACTTACACGGCGACGTTCTTCGGCGCGATCTTTCTTAGTTCCTGCAGTGCTCTCGGTCATGGGGGCAACTATCTCGGTTGCTTGCGCTGATTTAGCAGCTTCGGCACGCTTGGCAGCACGAGATTTATCTCGCACTTCTTCTCGAATCGGAGCAACTGGTAGATCTAACTGAAGACTCAACTGCTTACGTTTTGGGTCAATTTCATCACGCACTCTATTTAGCTCAGCTAGAAATTCGCCAGCATCGCGTGGTCGATCATCTGGGTTAGTACTTGTTGCCTTGGCAACCAGACTTTCAAGGGCTGCCGGTACTCCTTTTACTTTGCTGCTTAATAATGGGATTTTTTCGTTTACATGCATGTACGCAATTTGAATCGGAGTATCGGCAGCAAATGGCTTTTCGCCCGTGATCATTTCAAATAACACAATTGCTGCGGCATAAACATCACTACGAGAATCTGCAATGCCACGTTGTACTTGTTCGGGGGAGAGATAAGAAACGCTACCTAGAATTACGCTGGATTCCGCCGTCATCGTGGTTCCCAACATATTGCCGCGGGCTAGACCGAAGTCCGCGATCTTTACGCGACCTTCCTTTGAGATCAAAATATTTTCAGGTTTGATGTCGCGATGAATTATGCCAATGTTATGCGCAGCAGCGAGTGCACTTAAAACTGGATCAATAAAGGAAAGTGCATCATCAACTGTGAGTTTGCCTCGCTCATATATGTAGTCACGAAGCGTGTGTCCCTCGACTAGTTCCATCACAATAAAAACTGCTGGAACTCCGCTTTGATTCCAACCTTGATCTTGCACAGCAACAATATTTGGATGCGAAAGTGAAGCCGCAGCTTTTGCCTCGCGAATAAAGCGACCAACAAAATCTTCATCTTGGGCCAAATGTGGATGCATGATCTTGACGGCAACTTTTCGATCTAGCCGAGTATCGATTGCGCTATAAATTGTGGCCATGCCACCTGTGGCAAGCAACGCCGTTAACTGATAACGGTCATCAATTAATTCGCCAGTTAGATCAGACACAGCTAAATCTTAGGCTAGCTATTGCGTAGAGAGGATGAATTCCGCTCTTTCGCGAGTTAAGTCGCGTGCAAAATATTCACTTTCCATCTTCTGCCACTTGAGCATCTCGCCACGAATCTCATCGCCATCTCGCTCTAATACCCGCGCTAATCCAACGCTTTGCTCAATAT